>NZ_JBEYVI010000038.1:0-120723 GCF_040643955.1 Streptomyces sp. NPDC047061 | reverse complement strand
GGCCGGAGTCCCCGCCCCCATTCCGTCAAGGAGCAAGATGACCACCACCGCCCCCCCCCCCCCCGCCAAACCCCCCCCGGGCCCCCCCCGCACCCCCCCCAAACCCCGCCCGGGGGGGCCCCCCCCCCCCCTTCGCCGCGCGGCGGTACGGCGTCGGTCAGGCGGCGACGCCGTCGCCCCCGGCGCCGCCCGGGGCGACCTGGACGCCGTCCTCCGTCACGAAGCGGAACGTGCTGGTGATGGCGTCGAAGAGGTCGTAGACCTCGTTCTTCAACGGCAGGTTGGGGCTGGCGAGGGTCACCACGAGGAAGTCCTCGGTGCTGCCGGGCACCGGCATCATCGTGTGCATCGTCAGCAACTTGACGTCGATGTCCCCGGTCAGCCGGGTCACCTCGGTGCCGGTGACGCGGGCCACCGTGCCCACGTGGGGCACCTTCGCCGACGCGATGACCCTGTCCTTCGGCGCCACGCCGGTCGCCGAGGACACCCCGAGCCGCGCGGACAGCACGGGCAGCGTGAGCTCCTCGCCCTCGGGCGTGCTGACGGCGAAGACCATGCCGTACGCCATGAAGAGGCCCTCGGTGTACATCGTCGCCGTGCCCGCGGCCAGCAGCGCCCCGTGGCGGCGGGCCGCCCGGGTCACCTCCCGGCCCTGCCGGAACATGTCGTTGATCCGCGCCTTCTCGCGCGGGTCGTCGGTCGCGGCGAGGGCCTGGGCGCGGGTCCTGGCCAGCTCCTCGCCGCTCAGGTCCACCTGCTGCCACTGGTCCGGTATGTCCAGCAGGAATCGTTGTGCTGTGCTCATCGGTCGGCCGTCGCCTTCGGGGGAGTGTCGGTCAGGTCGGGGGATGCGCCGGGCGGGTTCACTTGCCCTTGCCGTCGTCGAGGTTGGAGACCGCGTCCTGGTCGGTCTTCTCGAAGGAGTCCAGGATGTTGCCGATGGCGTCCCGGATGCCCTGCACCTGCTTCTGGAGCTGGTGCTTGCCGTCCTCCCACCTGTCCTCGAAGTTCTGTGCGGAGCCGTGGGAGAGCTCGGGCCCGAACGCGGCATCGAAGTCGAACGTGTGGTGTCCGATGTCGATGAAGTCGTGCACGAAGCCCAGCATGTCCTGGGCCTCCTTGAGTTCACTCCCGGGGATGTTGACGTCCGACGCCACTGTGGGCCCCCGTTCCTGTGCGGTGAGGATTCGTCTCTGCGGGGAACACGAGGCCGGCGGCGCGAAACGTTCACCGGTCGCGGACGGTCCGCGCCGCCCGCCCGCGCGGTCCCGGGTGGCGCCGGTGGCATTGAACCCTCGCCGGTGCCCGTCTCGTGTAGCAGGCATGACCTCGCTCCTCACCCGGCCGCTGTCCCACGGCGGTTCGGCACGCCGTGCCGTCGTCGCCTCCGCTCTCGCCCTCTGCGCGGCGGCGGGCCTCACGGCCTGCGGCAAGACGATCACCATCGGCGACAGCTCGTCCCCGGCCACCTCGTCCACCCCGTCGCCGTCCCCCTCCGCCGCCTCCACCACGGCTCCGGCCCAGGGCTCGGGCAACTCGGCGCTCCAGGTGGTCGACTCCACCGCGCAGG
Source organism: Streptomyces sp. NPDC047061 (assembly GCF_040643955.1). Taxonomy (NCBI): domain Bacteria; kingdom Bacillati; phylum Actinomycetota; class Actinomycetes; order Kitasatosporales; family Streptomycetaceae; genus Streptomyces; species Streptomyces sp. NPDC047061. Next base: position 119,153 of record NZ_JBEYVI010000038.1, on the reverse strand, counting down.
ACGCCGGCCTCAGCGGCACCGGCGGGACCGTGGTCGGAGCGGTCGTGCAGGAAGCGCCGCCCAAGTGGGTGCAGCTGTCCGCGGTGACCTCGGCGCCGCTGTCCGCCGCGCACCTGATCAACATCAACCAGGCGGCGCTGTACCGCTTCGACGACGACACCGCCGACCCGTCGAAGTCGTCCTGCACCGGTGCCTGCGCGGTGAAGTGGCCGCCCGTGACCATCCAGGAGGGCGGCAACGTCTATCTGGCGGGCGTGAACCCGAAGGAGGTCGGGGCCATCCGCCGCCCGGACGGCCAGGTCCAGATCACCGTCGGCGGCTGGCCCGTCTACCGCTTCTCGGGCGACAGCAAGCCGGGCGACCTGAACGGCCAGGGCCTCGACGGCAAGTGGTTCGCGGTCGGGCCGACCGGGGAGAAGGCGACACAGTAACGGGCGCAACGGTGCTGCCGCGGGGGCGGGACGGCAGCCCGACAGCGATCACGAGCGGTCGAGGTGGCGCCGCACGGCAGCGGCGGCCGTCACAGGCCGCGCCAGACGTTGTCGAACGCCGCGTCCTCGATCTCCCTCCGCTGGCGTACTGCGGCCAGTTCCGTCACGGCGTCGTCCACGGCGGCCACCACCGTCACGATCGCGTCGGAGACCGCACTCGCGAGGTCCTTGGCCGCCTCGTCCCGGATCCCCACCGCGGCCGAGAGGGCGGCGAGCACCGGCTCGCCCGACGCCCAGCGTTCGTGCGCCCGTGCGCGCTCGGGCGAGTCGGCGGCCTCCGTCCGCCCGGTCGGCAGTGACAGCCAGCGCCGCCGCTGCTGGGCGACGATCCCGTCCGCCTCCAGGGCCTCCAGATAGGCGACGCCCAGGCCGCGCCCCCGCCGCCACAGCCAGTCCTCCACCGACTCGTACGGCGTCTCCCGCCGCAGCGCCGCCACCGCCTCGTCGAGGAGCCGGTCACCCGCCGCGCCCGCCGGTGCGGGCACGATGAGCTCGCCGTCGAGCGTGACCGCCCCGGCGTCGATGAGATCGACCAGTTCGGCTCCCGCGAGCGCCAGCGAGAGGTCGCCCTGCTCGACGGGCCGCGCGGCGGCGTCGTACACGGTGACGAGGAACAGGTCCCGGGGTGTGGTCATGACGGACTCCCCAACAGAGACGGCGAAGGCACCAGAGGTATCTGAAGAACTAGAGGTATCAGAGGTATCGAGAGGTGTCAGGGACAACGACGGCGCCGACGCGTTCGATGCCCGGTCGGACGCCGCCGCCCGTGCCGTACCGCCACCATGGGCCGCCGGCCGGCGACCCGCGGTACGACATGAGCGCGCCGGGCCCGGAGTACCGGTCCGCACCGCCGATGCGGCCCCTGCACGCGCGATAGGCTGCTGCGCGATCAGCAGGATGACATCGGCCGGAGGTGGGTGGACCATGACAGCGCACGTCGAGCCGTCGACCGCCGTCGGCGCGGGCGGCCGGGACAGCCGGCTGGGCCCGCTGATCATCACCCTGTTCGCGCTGTACGCGCGCCGCGAGCACAACTGGCTCTCCGTCGCCTCGGTGATACGCCTCATGGCCGACCTCGGTGTGGAGGGGCAGGCCGTGCGGTCGGCGGTCTCCCGGCTGAAGCGGCGCGGGGTGCTGCGCGGTGAGCGCCACGAGGGTGCCGCCGGGTACGCCGTCTCCGAGGGCACCCTGGAGGTGCTGGAGGACGGCGACGTGCGCATCTTCGAGCGGCACCGGGCCGAGGCCGGCGACGGCTGGCTCGTCGTCGTGTTCTCCGTGCCCGAGTCCGAACGGGACAAGCGCCACGCGTTGCGCACCGCCCTGACCCGCCTGGGCTTCGGCACCGCGGCCCCCGGGGTGTGGGTGGCGCCCGGCATCCTGGCCGACGAGACCCGTCGCACCCTGCAACGCCTCGGGCTGACGCCGTACGTGGACATCTTCACCGGCGACCACTTCGCCTTCGGCGACCTGTCGGCGAAGGTCCGCGAATGGTGGGACCTCGACGAGCTGACCACGCTCTACGCGGACTTCCTGGAGCGGTACCGGCCGGTGAGCGAGCGTGCGGCGGCGGGTGCGATCCCGGCCCGGGAGGCGTTCGGGATCTATCTGCCGATGCTCACCGAGTGGCGCCGGCTCCCGTACCGCGACCCCGGGCTGCCGCTGTCCCTGCTGCCGCCGGGCTGGATGGGGGAGACCGCCGGCCTGCTCTTCGAGGAACTCGACAGGACCCTCCGGGAACCCGCCCGCGCACACGCGCTGGCGGTCATACACACCGGTTAGGGCGTCCGGCACTCGGCCCAGGGCCTACGGCCTGATCAGCCGCTCCTCCGGGATCACGGCCACGCCGAGGATCTCGATCAGTGCCTCCGGCTGCCAGAGCGCGGTGCAGCCGATGCCCGCCATCGCGGGGTAGACCGGCCCGGCCAGCTCCCGCCACACGCTGCCGATCTCCTTGCCGTGGGCCTGGTAGTCGGGGATGTCGGTGAGGTAGAGCGTCACGCTCACCAGGTCCGCCGGCTCGCCTCCGGCCGCCCGCAGGGTGGTCAGCACGTTGCCGAACGCCTGGCGGAACTGTTCGACGATGCCCCCTGGAACGATCTTCATGTCGGCGTCGAGTGCGGTCTGGCCGCCCAGGTGGAGCGTGTTCCCCGCAAGGGTTCCGTGCGAGTAGCCGCTCGGGGCGGGCAGGGCGGGCGGGTTCACGGCGACGGGAGTCATCGGGTCTCCGGTTCGGTGGTGTCCGGCTCCGGCCGTACGGCCGGGTGTATAGACAATAAATGACGATCTTTAATAATACGAGATACCGTACTGGGTTCGACGCCGGGCCGCGCCGGCGGATCAGTTTCTGGTCCTGGTGGTCGCCGGCATCTCGGCGAGCGGCAGCGTGACGGTGAACCGGGTGTCGCCGGGCGCGCTGTCCACCTCGATCCGGCCGCCGTGGGCCTGGGTGATCGCCGCCGCGATGGCCAGCCCGAGTCCCGCTCCGCCCGCGGTGCCGGGGGCGCGGGAGCGGGAGGCGTCACCCCGGGTGAAGCGGTCGAAGACCGTCGGCAGGAGGCCGGCCGGGATGCCCGGGCCGTCGTCGTGCACACGGATCGCGCAGTGCCCGTCCGCCGCTTCCACCGCGACGGTGATCCGCGTCCCGGCGGGGGTGTGCACCCGGGCGTTGGTCAGCAGGTTGGCCGCCACCTGGTGCAGCCGGGACGGGTCGCCGAGCACCGTGGCGGGCGCGTCCAGGCACAGCACCAGCTGCCAGTGGTGGTCGGGCCCCGCCGCCCGGGCGTCCCACACCGCGTCCCCCACCAGGGTCGCCAGGTTCACCTCGACGGCCTCCAGCGGTCTGCCCTCCTCCAGCCGGGCGAGCAGCAGGAGGTCCTCCACCAGTCCCGTCATCCGCGCCGACTGGTCGGAGACCCGGCGCCAGGCCAGCGCCGGCTCGATCTTCAGGGTGTCCGCGTCCATCAGCATCAGCTCGGCGTACCCGGCGATCGAGGCGAGCGGGGTGCGCAGTTCGTGGCTCGCGTCGGCGAGGAAGCGCCGCATGTGTTCCTCGGCACGCTGGCGTTCGGACAGGGACCACTCGACGTGGTCGATCAGCCGGTTCAGCGCCACGCCGACCTGGCCGGCCTCGGTGCCCGGATCGGTGTCCGGTGCCGGTACCCGGGTGAGCCCGCTGACCTCGCCCCGGTCGAGCGGTGCGTGCGAGACCTCGACGGCGGTGGCGGCGACCCGGCGCAGCGGCCGCAGCTGACGCCGGATCGCCACGGCCGACACCGAACCCGCCAGCACCAGCCCGACCCCGGCGATGCAGGCCTCGATCAGGACCAGGGAGTCGATCATGTGCTGGACGCCGCCCACCGGCAGCCCGGCCAGCATCGCGGTGCCGCCCTCGCTGACGGCCGTCAGCCGGTAGGCGCCCAGCCCGGGAATCGTCCGGGTGTGCAGGGTCCCGTCGGCCGGGATGCCGTCGAGGGCGGAGCACTGGGCCTCGGTCAGGGAGCGCGGGCCGTCGTCGGTCACCACCTCGGCCGTGGTGATCCCGTCGTCGTCCATGAGGGCGGCGAGGGTGCCGGTGTGCTGGCCGCGTTCGTTGAGGAAGCCGAGGCTCGCCCCGGGCGGTGCGTGTTCCCGGCCGCCCTGGCTGTGCTGGGCGGCGTCGGTGACCCGCTGGTCCAGGTCCCTGATCAGGTAGTAGCGCTGGACGAGCACGGTCGCCACGGCCATCGCCGTGCAGACGGCGGCCAGGGTGAGGGAGTGGACGAGGACCATCCGGACCCGCAGCGAACGCCCGCGGAGCCGGCTGAGGGCCCGCCCGGCGACCGTCATGCCTCGTCGTCCGCCGGTCTGATGACGTACCCGGCGCCGCGCACGGTGTGGATCATCGGCCGGCGCTCCTTGTCGATCTTCGCGCGCAGACCGTGGACGTACACCTCCACCAGGTTTCCGCCGTCGAACGAGCTGTTCCACACGTGGTCGAGGATCTCCGTCTTGCTGAGCACCTGGCGGGGGTGGTCCATCAGGAACCGCAGCAGGTCGAACTCCTTCGCGGTGAGTGAGATCGGCACGCCGCCCCGGCGCACCTCGCGGGTCCGCTCGCCGAGCACCAGGTCGCCGAGCATCCGCACCCCGTCCTCCGCTGCGCCCCCGCCGGCCCCGGAGCGGCGCAGCAGCCCGCGCAGCCGGAGCATCACCTCCTCCAGGGAGAAGGGCTTGGTCACATAGTCGTCGGCGCCGGTGGCGAGCCCGTCGAGCCGGTGCTCCACCGCGTCCCGGGCGGTCAGCATCAGCACGGGCACCCTGGCGTTCTCGTACCGCAGCCGGCGCAGCACCTGGATCCCGTCCAGGTCGGGCAGCATGCCGTCCAGCACGACGGCGTGCGGTTCGCAGGCGCGGGCGGCGCGCAGCGCGTCGTACCCGTTCCGCGCCACGAACGGCTGCCAGCCCGCCGCGCTGACGGCGACCGAGAGCAGTTCGGTCAGCTCGGGTTCGTCGTCGACGATCAGCACCCGGATCGCCCCCGGCGCCGGTGTGGAGGTGTCAGGCATGGGCGGATGCTCTCGCGGGGGCCTGTACGAGAGCTGTGGAGCGAGTCCGGACCGTCCGGCGGACCCCGGAAAGGGGCCTGAACGCGTGACACCCCCCATAGGAGCCACATCACATCCTATCCGGGATCGTAGGAACGGAACGTCTTGAACTGGACGCAAGGCGCCTATTAATGAGCATTTCGGGCATTCAATCCGAAGTCGGGTAGTACGTCACATGATTGCCACCCGCTCCGGCTGCCGCTAACCATTGCTGTCGTCGCCGGGAGACGGGCGACGGGCCGAGCGGAAACCCGCCGGACCCGCCCACTCCCGCCGGTAGTACGGGCTCCGCCCACCGCCGCCGCACCCCGCGGCCGGCGCCGACGCCGTCCCCCACCGGAGAGTTGCATCAGCATGACCATGACCACTCGCACCCGCATTGCCCGCCTGCGCACCCTCGGCCTCGCCGGCCTCGCCACCACCGGTGCCGCGGCCGCCGCCCTCACCCTGATGCCGGCGAACGCACAGGCCGCAGAACTGACGCAGGCGCACACCTCGACCGCGGTCACGGCCTCCTCCGGTGGCAGCGGCACCGCCTCCCGGGCCGGTTCCGCCAACAACCTCGACGGCTGGATCAAGCAGTCCCTGCAGATCATGAAGGCCAAGGGCATCCCCGGCAGCTACGAGGGCCTCAAGCGCAACATCATGCGCGAGTCCGGCGGCAACCCCGGTGCTCAGAACAACTGGGACGTCAACGCGCAGAAGGGCACTCCCTCCAAGGGCCTGCTCCAGGTCATCGACCCCACCTTCAACGCGTACCACGTGGCCGGCACCGCCCACAGCGTCACCGACCCGGTCGCCAACATCACCGCGGCCGCCAACTACGCCGCCCACCGGTACGGCTCCATCGACAACGTCAACTCCGCGTACTGACGTCGACGGCACCTCGTCGGACCGGAGCCGGGTCCTACGGCTCGCGGTGTTCGTGCGCGGCCTGCTCCAGGGCCGCGGCCTCCGCCTCGGCGACGCGGGTCTCCGCCTCGACGTCGATCGAGCGGGTCAGCAGCCAGTACAGCAGCGCCGACACCGGCAGGCCGATGAACAGCGAGATGTCCGCCCCGTCCAGCGCCTTGGCGGCGGGGCCGACGAAGAGCGTGCCGACCGAGAAGAACGGGATCATGACCGCGAACCCGACCAGGTACGAGGCGATCCCCTGCCAGCCCCAGCGGCCGTAGATGCCGTTCGGCTTGAAGATCTCGGCGATCGCGTAGTGACCCCGGCGCACCACGTAGTAGTCCATCAGGTTCACGGACGTCCACGGGATGAACAGATACAGCACCAGCAGCAGGAAGTTGTTGAAGTTCGTCAGGAAGTTCGTGGTCGCCGCCAGTGCGCCGATCAGCGAGAGCGCCGCGGTCACCAGAAGGGTGACCAGGCGCACGGCCAGGGTCGGCCGCACCCGTTTGAACGAGTCGATGGCACTGATCAGGGTCAGTGAACCGCCGTACATGTTCAGTGCGGTCACGGAGATCAGGCCCAGCGCGGAGAACAGCAGGACGATCGCGCCGAAGCCGTCGAAGACCTTGTCGCCGGCGGCGTTGATCGACGGGATCGTGTCGAAGCTGTCGCCCGCCCAGGCGGCCAGCAGCGTTCCGAGCACCATCAGCCAGATGCCGCCGAGCGCCGAACCGAAGTAGGTCCAGTAGAACGTCTTGCGGACGGTGACGTCCGGCGGCAGGTACCGCGAGTAGTCCGAGACGTAGATGGCCCAGCTGATCTGGTAGCCGGCGACCACGCCGAACTGCGCCAGGAACGGGGTCACCTTGAAGGCGCCGAGGTCGAAGGAGCCCGCCGGATAGTGCAGGGTGACCAGGACGCCGACGGTGAAGATCCCGAAGATGACCAGGAACGTGTAGGTCAGGAACCGCTCGGCCTTGTGGATGATGTCGTAGCCCACCAGCGCCACGACCAGCGCGACCACGGTGACCACGACCACCCAGAGCTTCACGCCGCCGTGGATCGTGGTGTCGAGGGCTTCAGCGCCCAGGACGGTGTTGAAAACGTTGAAGCCCGCGTACTGCACGTACGCGAAGAGCCACACCAGCAGCGCCCCGACATAGCCGAACTGCGGGCGGGACTGGATCATCTGCGGCAGTCCCAGCTGCGGCCCCTGCGCCGAGTGGAACGCCATGAAGAACGTGCCGATCAGGGTGCCGGCGACGATCGCCAGCAGCGACCAGATCAGGTTGCCGCCCTCCGTGATGCTGATCAGCCCCACGGCCAGGGTGGCGATCTGCGCGTTGGACATGAACCACAGCGGACCCAGATGCCACAGCTTGCCGTGCCGCTCGTCCAGCGGCACGTAGTCGATGGACCGGACCTCCAGACCGCTCACCCGCGGTTCCGCCGATGTGCTCATGGCACCTCCCAGGGGCCGGCCCGTCACTCTGACCACATTCTTCCCCCGGACCGACGCGGATGAGGCATGCGGAATTCGGGTTCCGTACACCGGAAGGTTCGGCTCGCGGGCGGTTCTGGCGGACGGTCCTGTTGGACTGCTCACAAATGCCCCTGAACCGCTCCCGACGTGGCGCCGGTCATGTCGCGAGCCGGGCATTTTGTCTACGTTCGCAGTTCTGTGTCCCTCCCATCCGTCCCTCCCTTTCGAACTGCGAAGGCTCCCGCCATGCACAAGCGAACCCTCTCCCTCGTGGCCGCGGCGGTGGCCCTGCTCGTCGGAGCCGCACCGGCGGCCATGGCCGCCGGCACCGGGTCCGGCCCCGCCGACTTCCGCACGGCCGTGGCGGCCCAGGGCGAGGCGCGGGTGACCGCAGCCGTGCTCGACCTCGACGGCACGGGCCGGGAACCCGCCGTCTACGGCGACGACACGCCGTACGACACGGCGAGCATCGTCAAGGTCGACATCCTCGCCGCCATGCTGCTCCACGCGCGCGACCACCGGCGCGCCCTCACCGCACGGGAGAGCGCCGAGGCGGAGGTGATGATCCGCGACAGCGACAACACCGCGGCCAGCGCCCTGTGGCGGGCCATCGGCGAGGCCCCCGGCCTGGAGTCGGCCAACAAGCGGCTCGGCCTGACCTCGACCCAGGGCGGCCCCGGCGGCCGCTGGGGGCTCACCCGGACCACCGCGGCCGATCAGATACGACTGCTGCGCGCGGTGTTCGGCGCCGGCCCCACCCCTCTCGACGCGGCGTCCCGAAGCCGTATCGACACGTTGATGACCGAGATCGCCGCCGACCAGTCCTGGGGTGTCTCGGCCGCCGCCGACTCCGGATGGGCGCTGAAGAACGGCTGGCTCATGCGCACCACGACCGGCCTGTGGGACATCAACAGCATCGGCCGCATCACCACCGGCGGGCACCACTACCTCGTCGCGGTCCTCTCCAACGGCAACACGTCCATGGCCGACGGCGTGAACCTGGTGGAACGCGCCGCCCGCACCGCCGTCTCCGACACGGCGACCCACTGACCCCGTTGGCCCACTGACCCCCTTGGCCCACTGCACCCCGCCCGTCGCCCGAAATGCACCTAACGTGCATGGAAGGCGACGAAGGCGCGACGGGGGCCGGCAACGGGAGGCAGGGTGGCGGGTGCGGGCGGGCCGGCGGCCGGGCGGGGCCCCGCGCGCCGTCCACGGGGCGCGGCACCGGACAGCCGGACCGGGCGCGCGATCCGGTTCCCGCGCCGATCCCGCGCCCCGCGTACCTCCGCGTCCGTCAGCGCGGTCGTCGTCCCCGCCCTCCGGATCGCCGCCGCCTACGCCTGGCGGCTCGTCGTGGTCGGCATCGTCGTCTACGGCGTCTTCGTCATCCTCGGCCGCTTCCAGCTGATCGCCGTCGCCGTGTTCCTGGCCCTGGTCATCACCTCGGTGCTGCGCCCGCTCGCCGACCTGCTGGCCCGGTGGCTGCCCAGACCGCTGTCCGTGGCGGTCAGCCTGGTCGGCAGCATCTGCCTCTTCTTCGGCCTGCTGGCCCTGGTGGGCAACGCGGTGGCACAGGAGTCGGCAACCCTGGCCGACGAGTTCCGCGGCGGCATCCACCGCATCGAGGTCTGGCTGCAGCGCCCGCCCTTCCGGCTGGGGCCGGGCGCCCTGTCACGCCTCCAGCAGCAGATCATCGACTACATCCAGGCCCACCGCTCCAACCTGGCGAGCAGGGCGCTCAGCGGCTTCGGCACCCTCGTCGAACTGATCACCGGGGGCGCACTCGCACTCTTCACCTCGGTCTTCTTCATCCACTCCGGCGAACGGCTGTGGGCCTGGACGAGCCGCGAACTGCTGCCCGCCGGCGCCCGGAGCGCCTGGGACCGGGCGGGGCGCGCGGCCTGGCGGACGTTCGCCGGATACACCCGCGGCATCATCATCGTGGCCGCCGCCAACGCCGTCCTCGTCGGCATCGCCCTGGTCGTGCTCCAGGTGCCGCTCGCGCTGCCGCTCACCCTGCTGGAGTTCTTCGCCGCGTTCGTGCCGCTGGTGGGCTCGCCGGTCGCGCTGAGCGTGGCCACGGTGGTGGCGCTGGCCGGCCGCGGTCCGCTCACGGCCGCCGCCGTCCTCGTGCTCATCGTCGTCATCGGCCAGCTGGAGGGGCATGTGCTGCATCCGCTGGTGATGAGCTGGGCGGTGCGGCTGCACCCCCTCGTCGTCGCCGTGTCCGTCATCGCCGGCAGCATCGTCGCGGGGGTGATCGGCGCCGTCGTCGCCGTGCCGTTCATCTCCGTCATCTGGGCGGTGGTACGGGCCCTGCGCCCGGTGCCACCGCCCTGACCCGCGGGGGCCGGCGGCTCAGCCGTCCTTGGCGGGGCGCCGGCCGCGCTTCGACGCGCGACGGGATCGTCCGGACGACGCGGAGGACGCCGACGGCGCGGGTGGCCCGGCCTGAGCCGGGACGTCCGGCACGACGGGACCACGCGAGGCGGTGGGACCACCGGCGGCCGGAGCGCCGGCCGCGGCGTGGCCACCGGACGTGGCGGAACCACCGGACGGCCCGGCGAAGCCGGACGGCGCGGCAAAGCCGGGGGCCGGGTTGCCGTCGTCCCATGCCTCGTGCGCGCCGAACGGGTCGGCGGGTCCCGTCGCCAGCAGGGCGCCCAGCCCGGGCGTGGCGCGTGCCTTGAAGGCCGCCAGCGCCAGCGTGTCGGCGTCGGACTCGGTGTCACTGCGCCAGGTGACGGTGCCCGGGAGCATGACCAGGGAGGTCGTGCCGGACTCCCCGGCGGCCGGCCGCAGCTGGACGCGGATACCGTGCCGGTCGGCGAGCCTGCCCACCACGAACAGTCCCATGTACTGGTAGACGTCGGCGTCGGCGGTCGGCGGGTTCGCCAGTTTGTGGTTGATCAGCGCGAAGTCCTCGGGCACCAGACCGATGCCCTTGTCGTGGATCTCGACCATGATCCGGGTGTCCGGCAGCCGGGTCGCCGTGACCCGGACCGTCGAGCGCGGCGAGGAGAACGAGGTGGCGTTCTCCAGCAGCTCGGCGAGCAGATGCACCAGGTCGGTGACGGCACGGCCGTGGATCTCGGCCTCCGGGATGCCGGCCAGCTCGATCCGCTCGTACTGCTCCACCTCGGAGGCCGCCGCCCGGATGACATCGACGAGCGGGAGCGGATGGTCCCACTGCTGGGTGGGGCGCTCGCCGCCGAGGACCAGCAGGTTCTCGCCGTTGCGGCGCACCCGCGTGGCCAGGTGGTCCAGCTTGAACAGGTTCGCCAGCTGCTCCGGGTCGGCCTCGCGCTCCTCCAGGTCGGTGATCAGGGAGAGCTGTCGCTCGATCAGCGACTGGTTGCGCCGGGAAAGGTTGGTGAAGATCGTGTTGATGTTGCCGCGCAGCACGGCCTGTTCGGCGGCCAGCCGGACCGCCTCCCGGTGCACGTGGTCGAAGGCGCGGGCGACCTCGCCGATCTCGTCGGTGGTGGTGATCGGGATCGGCGTGACCCTGGTGTCGACCTGGCCGGGTACGGCCAGCGACAACTGGGTGATCACCGCCGGCAGCCGCTGCTCGGCGATCTCCATCGCCGAGGCACTGAGCCTGCGCATGCCCCGGCTCATCGAGCGGGCCACCCACGCCGCGAGCAGGACGGCCACGAGTACGGCCCCGAGAGCCAGGGAGCCGTTGACGATCGCGGCCATCCTGGCGTCGGCGGCGATGCTCCGGGCATTGGAGAGGGCCGTGTCGGTGAGATTGACCTCGATACCGCGGTAGGCGTCGAAGGCGAGTGCGGACGCCGCGAAGAACGACTCCGGCGTGATGCCCTCGGCGGCCAGCTGTTCGGTCGGTGTCCCTGCGGCGATCTCGGTGATCATCTTCGTCAGCGCCGGTGGCTTCACGAAGGTCTGCCCGGCCGCCTCGGCCTCCTCGGCGGCCTTGGCCGTCTGCTGCGCACCCTTCTTCTGCGCGTCCGCCAGCGCCGTCCGCAGCCGGGTCATGTCCCCGGCGGTACCGGCGCCCGCGTACTCCTGCAGACCCACTTGCTCCAGGTAGACGTAGGAGCTGAACGAGCCCAGCTGGGTCTGCAGTTCGCCCTCGGCGAGCGTGTCGCGGTCCTCGACCAGCAGGTGCGTGCCGATGGCGCGCACCAGGGACTCGGCCGCCTGGGTCAGCGAGATGGCGTAGAGGGTGCGCCCGAAGCTCGCCTGGTTGTTGCTGCCGAAGCCCAGTTCGTTCGAGATCTCCATGAGCGGGTGCTGGACGGCGTGGTAGCTCTCCTCCGTCTGCACCCCGGACACCTTGGCCGTGAACGCGTTGGCCCGCACCGCGGCGAGTTGCTTCTCGCCCGCCCGCACCAGCTCGATGCGCCGGGTGAGGCCCGCGGTCTTCGGCGCCCGGGCCACTGCCGTGTCGAACGCCTTCGCGTCGGCGTCAGTGATCTTGCGGGCCGCCACCACGGCGGGCGCGTCCCGCTTGCCCTGCAGGAGCGGGATGACCGACACGTCGCGCTCGTTGATGGCGTCACTGGCGTAGGCGTTCGCCGCCTGCACCAACTCCGCCACGCGCACCGCGTCGTTGGCGTCCTGCAGAGTGCCGATCGAGTTCTTCACCCGGACGCCGCCGAGGCCGAGGGCGACGAGCACGGGGATGAGCAGAATGGCCTGGAGGCGTCTCGCGACGCGCCAATTGCCGGTCAGAGGTCTGGACTTGGACAAGATCGTCCCATTTCACAACAGGGATGGTGCGCAGGACTGTGCCCAGCCCGACGTTCAGTTGCCAAGTTCTAACACCCAGCGATCGGGATCGACCGGTGTTTGGGTGAAGCGGTTTCTCCGAAATGGTACAAAGCTCAATCAAAACCATCGATGGTCAATGCACGGGTGCCGGGGGAGGTGGCCTGTTCCCTCTTGATCGGTTCGGTGGGGCGAACGGACGGGGCCCCGGTCCCCCCTCGGGCGCACACACGAGGGCAGGCGGCGGCGCAGACAGCGGTTTCTGTGCTTCAGGCCGATGGGTCGGCCTGGCCGGTCTGCGGGTTGGTGAACATGGAATGGCCCGACACGGTGTCCTGCGCGGCCACTTCGTTCTGCAGGACGTCCCAGTGCTCCACCACCAGACCGTCCTCGAAACGGAAGATGCCGACGCCGAGGAGGGGCTCGTCGGGGCCGCCGGAGTACCGGCCGTGGACCATGACCAGGTCACCCTCGGCGATGATCGCCCCCGGCTCGTAACGGGTGTCGTCGGGCAGCCCGGCGATGAATCCGCGCAGTCCGGCCTTCGCGGGCGGGATGAACGGGTTGTGCTGGATGTAGTCCGGGTGCACGTACCGGTCCAGCGAGGCGAAGTCCTTGGAGCTGAACGCGGTCGTCAGGAATTCGACGACGACGGCCTTGTTCCGCTCGGTCCGGCTCTCGGTCATGGCGATCACTCCGTTGGGCTTTCCGGCCGATCGGTGCCCTTCCACGCTATGACGGGACGGGCAGGTCAGCGATCGTGGGGCCCTGCGGGAGCGGACGGCGGAGACTGCTCCGTCCGGTCCGGGACTCAGTCCCGGTCCGCGACGCGGCGCAGCAGCGCCAGGATCTCGGCGTCGAAGCTCTGGGCGACCGCCGTGGCGGCCTCGTCCTGGTGGACGGCTATCGCGCCCGCGACGGAGTCGTAGCTCAGCCGTGTTCCGCCGTCGGTGATCTGCTGCACGAGGATCGACACGGGACAGTACAGGCCGACGTCCGGCAGTGTCCGGGCCAGTTCCGCGGTCGTCGAAGGCCTGTCGAGGACCAGCCGGACCAGGCGGCTCACCCCGGGGGCGAGCGCGGCGGCCCGGTCCGGACCGGCCTCTGGGCACCGGGCCATGGCCAGCCGGTCGGCCGGCCCGCCGGCCGACGCCCGGGCGTCGATCTCCGCGCGGATGTCCTGGACGACATCCGTGAAGTGCCGTCGTGTGCTGATGATGTGCCGCTCAAGGGCGGTGCGAAGGACATATTCAATGGCCAAGGCTCCAGGGCACCTTTCCTCGAAGGGCCGACGGCGCCGGTCATCGGTCCACCCAGACCGTACGACTCGACCTCCCAAGTGTCTTCACCCAAACAGGTGAGGCGCGCCGAACCCGCCCGCCGCACCCGTCTGCCCGCGCGTGGCGCGCGCTGTCACCAAGGCCGGCGCGGCGGCCGCCCCGGGCATCGGCCGCGCCACGTTCTACCGCAAGCTGTGCACCTACGGCGGCCACGCGTATCCGCCCGGCCGCGCCGGGTGCCCGTGGCGGCGGCTCGGCTCGCCGCCCGCCCGCGGCGGGGCGACCATGGAGGGACGCAACCGGTCCGGGGCTACCTGCTGGGAGACGCCCGTGACGCACACAACCGACGTCCTGATCGTGGGCGCCGGCCCGGTCGGGCTGAGCGCCGCCGCCGAACTCCGCCGGCACGGTGCCGACTGCCGACTCGTCGACCGGCTCCCGGCCCGGCTGCCGTACGCCAAGGCCGTCGGCATCCAGCCGCGCACCATCGAGCTCTGGGACCGGATGGGCCTGGCCCGCACCGTCGTCGAGCACGCCGTGCCCATACGCGGGCAGCTGATCTACGTCAACGGCGAGGAGGCCGGCCGGGTCGAGCTGAGACTGCCGCCGGAGGTGCCGTACGGCTTCGCCGCGCTGCCGCAGTACGAGGTCGAGCGGATCGTCGAGGAGTACGTGAACGGGCTCGGCACGGTCGTCGAGCGCGGCACCGAACTGCTCTCCTTCGCCCAGGACCCGGACGGGGTCACGGCCCGGCTGCGCACCGCCTCCGGCGCGGAGGAGGAACTGCGCGTCCGCTACCTGGTCGGCTGCGACGGGGCGCACAGCACCGTCCGCAAGGTCCTCGGCCTCGACTTCGCCGGTGGGGCCTTCACCGAGGAGTACATGCTCGGCGACGTGGTGGCCGACTGGGACCTGCCGGCCGGCTACGGCCTCAGGTCCGAGCACCGCGGGGCCGACGGCGCCACGGACGACCTGCTGGTCTGCATCCCGCTGCCCGGACCGGGCCGCTACCGCATGTCCATGCTGGTCCCGCCGGAACTCTCCGCCGAGGACACCGACGAGGCCGTCGGCACCGACGGAGCGGCCCACGGCCTCCAGGGCGGCCGGCGGCTCCCCGAGCTGCCCGACCTCCAGGCCGTCGTCGACCGCCTCGCGCCCCGGCCCGGGACGCTCTCCCAGCTGCGCTGGTCCTCCGTCTTCCGGATCAGCCACCGCATCGTCGACCGCTACGGCGAGGGACGCGTCTTCGTCGCGGGCGACGCCGCGCACATCCATCCGCCCACCGGCGCCCAGGGCATGAACACCGGCATCCAGGACGCCTGCAACCTCGGCTGGAAACTCGCCCTCGTCCTGCGCGGCGAGGCCGGACCGGCCCTGCTCGCCAGCTATGACGCCGAGCGCCGCCCGGTCGGCGAGGAGGTCGTCGGCCGCACCGTGCGCCACGCCGTGCACGGCATGGGCGCCGACCCCGACGACCCGCGGACCGTCATGCTCCGCGAGGCCCAGCTGCTCGTCGGCTACCGGGACGGCCCCCTCGCCACCGCCCCCTACGGCCCCCCGGACGTCCCGCAACCCGGCGACCGCGCCCCCGACTGCGCCGGTCTGACCACACCACTGGCCGCCTACCCGCTGCGCCTGCTCGACATCCTGCGGGGCCGCCCGGACCACGTCGTGCTGCTCTACGCGGCGGACCCCACCGACGTGATCAAAGCCGTCCTCGCCCCGGGCTGGGACGTTCTGGCCATCCGCACGGAGGACGGCACCCACGTGCCCCTCGTCCCGGAATACCGGGACACGGCGGGTGAGTTCGCCCGCCGCTACCGTCCCGACGGCCCCACCGGCTTCGTCGTCCGCCCGGACGGCCACCTCGGCGCCCGCTTCCCCCTGACGAGTACCGAGACCGCGCTCGCCGAGTACCGCGAGGCACTCGGCTGAGGACCCGTGAAGCCGCCCCCGGCCGGCCGGCGGGGCGTTCGTGACGCCCGCCGGCCGGCCGGACGCGGTCAGCGCTTGGTGTAGATGAAGCCGACCTTGTCGAGTTCGTCACCGGAGCGGCCGTGGAAGCCGGCGATCTGCCAGCCCGACGGGGCGGTGCGGGTCACACAGTCCGAGGTCGTCGTACCACCGGCGAGGGTGCGGCCCAGGTTGGTGGTGAACTTCGCGTAGAAGATGCGGGTCGTGTTGTTGTACTTGCTCTCGCACAGGTACGCCGTCGTCACGTACTCACTGCTGCCCAGCGTCAGCGAGGACGCCGTGCCGCCGGTGCCGCCGTGGGTGAGCGTCGTGCCGTCGGCGAGGGTGATGCCGACCTGGTCGACCCGGGATCCGGTGCGCAGCGAGACGGTGGTGGCGCGGGCGCCGGCGGCCACCTTGTCGATGTCCTGGTAGTAGTCGCCGTGCGGACCGCCGAACTGGTCGCTGAGCTGGAAGTTGGCGTTCTGCGACCAGGAGAAGCCGACCGTGATCGGGTCGTGGTCGGAGAGCATCAGCCCGTCGGACGTCAGGAACTTGGCGTGCTCGTTGTTGTACGAGGTCGCGCTCAGGTTCACCAGCTTGCTGCTGCGGTACAGGACCTTGTCCACGACCTCGCAGGTGTTGGGCACGGTCGCCCCGGACTGGTCGCAGACCAGCGCGTCGCTGCCCTTGGCCGGCGCGCTGCCACCGCGGATCAGCTGCACCCAGGCGTCGGTGAGCCCGTTGTTCGAGGCGAACTCGGCGATGGTGTCGGCGGTGCGGGTGTAGCGGGTGTTGGTGTCACCCATCACCACCACCGCGTTGCCGGCCGAGTGGGTGCTGATGAACGAGGTCAGCTGGCTGAGGTTGTCGGCCCGGGAGGCCTCGTCGCCGTCGTTCGTGCCCGCGTTGGTGTGCAGGTTGTAGAAGTCGACGTAGACGCCCTCGGCGAGCCGCTCGCGCATGAAGGTGAAGCCCTTCGGCGTGAGGCAGTCGCCGGAGTCGATCTGGCAGGAGTTCCAGCCGACGCGCTCGAAGTCGTCCCCGTCCCAGGCGTAGTTGGAGACGGTGTTGAGACCGCTCCCGATGCCCGCGCCGCCGCTGGTCGCGGTGCGGTAGGGGTGGGTGTCGGTGGCGTACAGGTACGCGTGGTAGTTGAAGTCCTCCTGGACGTTGACGATGTCGTACGGCGCGATGCGCGTGCCGATCTCCGTCGTGCTGGTGTCGCGCGGGGTGGGGGCGCTCGACAGGCCTTCCGGAAGCCCGGCGACGTTGTACGTGAGCACGCTGAACGTGCCCGAACCGGCCGCCGCGGCCGGGGTGGCCGTCGCCGTGAGCCCGCCGAGAGCGGCGACGGCGGCCGCCAGACAGGCAACGAGTCTGCGCATGGGGGTGTCTCCTACGGGGAGGTGTGCGCTGAGAGCTGTGGGCATGCCAATGAGGCACGCCAAAACGTAGCGGCAAACGCTTTCTTCGGACCCCCTCTTGTTACTAACCAGTTTGGAAATTCCACGTGACGGCCAGAAGATCGACTTCCGCCCGTGGGGCCGATCGGGCGCTGACTGTTACTCACTTTCGGGTGACCGGGGTGCTGTTCGCGCGGTGGTCCGGTGGCGGCCGAGGCCGTTGTCTGCGGGGCAGAAGGGGCTGAAGAGCCGTCAAATCCACTCATTCAACTCATAAATGGACGCTACATGCGAGAGTCATAGGAAAGCGAAGGATCCGTAATAGGCGCCGTGTGTGTCCCGAGGGCCGCACGGCCGGGTTGCAAGGTGTGGATGCGCGGCCGCCCGGCCGCCGTCCAGCTCCACACACCCCTCGCGGCCTGCGACTTCGCGCCGCACGCGGCGGGGGTGTGCGCAAACCCCGTGAAGGGGGACCACGTGTCCGTTTCCGTTTCCGCGACCGCCCGCCGTCTCGGCTCCGCCGCCGCCGTGGCGGCCGCCCTGGTGGGCGTCACGGCCCTGCCGGCCGCGGCGGCCGCTCCGCACTCCGCCCTGGCGCACCGCGACGCGGTCGTCATCAGTGCCGTACAGCACGACGTGCAGGGCAGGGCGGTCTACTCCGGCCGCGCCCTGAACCGGGAGTGGGTGGACGTCACCAACACAGCCCGCCGGGACGTGAACCTCAGCGGTTGGACGCTGTCGGACGTCGACGGTCACAGCTACACCTTCCGCCACTACCGGCTGGAGGGCGGCGCCACGGTCCGCGTCCACACCGGGGAAGGCCGGGACACCAGGACGGACCTGTACCAGGACCGCCGCTCCTCCGTGTGGAACCACGACGCCGACACCGCGACCCTGCGCAACGAGCACGGGCGCTACGTCGACTCCGCCTCCTGGAGCCTGAACCACCGCCGTGACATGGACGACCGGCGCGACTTCGGTCACCGTGACGGGGGCGACGGGCGTGCGTTCGGTCACCGTGACGGGGGTGACCGGCGCGACTTCGGTCACCGTGACGGGGGTGACCGGCGCGACTTCGGTCACCGTGACGGGGGTGACCGGCGCGACTTCGGTCACCGTGACGCGGGTGAGCGTCACACCTTCGACCGCCGCCACTGACAGTGGGACCTCCGCCGCCAGGCCCCTTCGAGGGGCCCGGCGGCGGCCCCGCCAGTCCTGGTCCAGAGGGTTGAGGAACAGCGTCCGAGTCTCAACTCCCCGATCTGCCCGGGGACTCCGGGCACACCGGGGGCTGCGCGACCCGTACGCCGACGATGACGGAGTCTGACGCAGGCATGGCGGCAGGCACGGCCCGGGATCTCCTGCGCTGCTGCTGGGGCCGGCCACGTCGAGCAGGAATCACGGTTGGCCCGAGGCATAGCGAACCGGTGACGTACCGACCGTGGACGTGAAGTCGCGGGTGAAGTGGGCCTGATCGGCGTAGCCGAGGTCGGCGGCGAGCGCCGCCCAGTCGATGTCCGTGCCCCGGTCGGCGCGCTCGGCGGCCTCGTGCAGCCGGGCTCGGCGCAGAACCCACTTCGGGGCGGCACCGACATACTCGGCGAACAGGCGTTGCAGGCGACGCACAGTGATGCCGAACTCCTCGGCCACTTGGTCGACCCTGCGCAGATCGGGCGAGCCGGTGATGCGGTCAACCATTGCAGCGACCTGCTCGGCCACCGGATCGGGCTCCGGCGCGCGGGCGAGCAGAAAGGAGTTCACGCGGGAGGCGATGGCAGCGGGATCCCCGACGCTGCGGAGCACCTCGTCATTGAGCAGGTCCGACCCGGAGCCGAAGACCTCGGCGGCCGGGACGGCCCGGTCGGCGAGGTCGGCCACCGGGCGGTCGGTGAACGGGCGGAACCCTCCAGGGCGGAACTTGACTCCGAGCACGTGTCCGGTCCCCTCCAGCCTACGTACGAAGAGTGACCGGCTGACCCCGTAGACGAGAGCCGACGGGGCCTCGAAGACGAGGTGGACGTTGGGGTGGACGAGCACCTTCTGCTCGTAGGCAGGTAGGCCGTCACGGTGCCAGCGCACCAGCCAGTAGAACTCGACGAAGCGCGCCAGTCGCGGGTCGGGATCGTGCCGGGTCAGGGTGATCGCGGCCGCGGCCCGGCCGGGATGCAGCACCCCACGTCCGAGGTCCGGGGAGGTCATACCCGCCAGGCTAGCTGTCGCGTTTGTTCAAGACACGGTTCGCCGACGGGGTGAGGATCGGCACATGAACGGTCACCCGATCCACCCACTTCACCCCCTCATGGCCCATGCCGCAGCGGAGGCCGCGCGCATTGCCCGCGGTGTCCGAACGGAACAGCTGATCGGGCCGACGCCCTGCGCCGATTTCGACACCAGGACCCTGGTCGACCACTGGGTGCTCTACACCTCCCACGGCCTCGAACGCCGGGCACGCCGGGAGTCTCTGCCGGAAGAGCTGGTGACGCGAGACTTCACCACCGACCCCGGCTGGGCCGGTGCCTACGCGGACCAGCTCGACCGTGCGGTGGCGGCCTGGTCGGATCCGGCCGTCTGGGAGGGGGAGGTGGATCTGGGCGGGATGACCATGCCGGCAGCGTCGGTCGCCCAGATGGTGATCAAGGAGATGGTGCTCCACGGCTGGGACGTCGCCAAGGCCACCGGTCAGCAGGTCGTGGTCGAGGACGATCTGGCCCGTCTGGTTCTCGGAGTGGTCGAAGAACACGCCGAGACATATCGCCGGTACGGTGGCTTCGCCGCTCCGGTGCCGGTGCCTGCCACCGCCTCGTTCCTGGATCGCGCCCTTGCGGCCTCCGGCCGCGACCCGGGCTGGGACCGGTCCACGGGCTGATCTCCTCCTCCGGCGCATGCTCGGCGCACGATCGGACGCGGGTGTTCCTCAGACCCCGGCCACCGGTCCGCTCACCGCGGACGTGAAGACGACCTCGCCGTCCTGCACGCCGGCGACGTCGACGGTCGCCGTGCCGTCGCACCTGGTCGTCACCCCCGTGATGTCGATCCAGCAGGGGCTGTCGAGTTCGACGTACCGGTTGAACGACGTGGACGTGCTCGCCGGGATCAGCGCACGGGGCGCCAGCCGGGCGCAGGCGGCCTGACGGGCGCCCTCCATCAGGACCATGCCGGGCAGGTGATCACCGCCGTGGTCGAACAGGATCGGGTGGTCCAGGTCCGGGGTGAGCAGCCAGCGGTCCGGCGCGTCCGTGGCCGTCAGCACCACGTCGGCGGGGGAGGTGCGGCCCACGGCCGCCGGTGGCATCGGGCCGGGCGCGACGACGGGTCCGGCCGAAGCCGCCTGCCGCTCCGGCCGGTTGGCGCGCAGCCGGGCGTAGACGGGCGGTGTGACGATGGAGTAGCGCCCCTCCCCGTGGGCCACGGCCAGGCCGTCCCGGCGCAGGACGAACCCGATGCCCATCCGGCGCGCGGAAGCCCGGCCGCGCGGTGCGGAGTCCGGGCAGGTCACGTCGAGTTCGAAGTCGGTGGGCCGGGAGGCGATCCGCAGCCGCTCCAGATCGGTGTGGCAGCTGAGCGACCACAGCACGAAGTGATGGCCGAGCGGGACACCGTGTTCCGCGTGCGTCACGAACATACCGGCCTGACGAAACGTCTCTGCGGCCTGGAGCGGGTCATGGCTCGCACCGTCGGGGCTGTTGAAGAACGTGTGGGCGCGGGGCCACTGTCCGGTGAGGGAGAACCGCAGCCCGTCGTCCTGGGCGGTACAGCCGGTGAGGAACACCTCGGCGAGGGATGCGCGGTGCACGTACTCCTTGGGGACCGTGGTGGTCAGCCGGGGCAGTGCGGGCAGACCGACTCCGATCTCGCCGGTGGACAGGCTCATCGGCAACCCCCCGTCGGATAGCTCTTCGTTGGCTTGAAGCTCTGTTCGACGCCTATAAGATACGGACCTACCGGTTTTCTCGGGTCGGCCACTAGGTAAAGGATTCACCAAGCGTGGTTCGACTCGATCCATGCATGACTCCGCTCAGTGGTGGTTTGGCCAAGTATTTTTGCGCTCAACCACGCTGAAGGCACGGCGAAAAACGGACTAAGTGGCAGATGTCGACGGCTTGTTGTCGATGCGGCCGGAGTCCGGACCGCCCGCGCGAAAACCTGTCCGACGGTCTCTTTTGGCCAAGTTCCCCCGGCGTCGGCCCTCCTGACGTGGCGCCCGAACCGCACCCCGCCTCGACAGCCCCTGCATGATTGTCGAACGGCCTGCGAGAGGGAGACCCCCGATGGAACCACTGCGCACCCTGCGCCTCGCCGCCGTCAACATCGACGGCGTCCTGCTCAACGACAGCTTCAGCCCCGTTCTGCACCGTCTCGTCCTCAAGTACGGCGGTGCGTACACCCGGGAGCTGGAGCAGCGGCTCTTCTCGCAGTCCCGGCTCGCGGCCGCGAAGGTGCTGCTGGAGGAGACCGGCGCCGGGGTGAGCGAGCGGGAGGCCATCGCCGACTACTTCGCCGAGCGCGAGCGGTACCTCCGCGACCACCCCGTCCACATCCTCGACGGCGCCGAGGAACTCCTGCACCGGCTGCGCGCCCTGGGCCTGGACGTCATCTGCTACGGCGGCCTCGACGAGGACCACTTCCGCCGCCATCTCGGCGCCTGGGAGCACCTGTTCACCGCGCCGCACTACATCTGCACCAACGACTTCCGCCCGGGCATCCGGGAGATCGTCCGGGACCGCTTCGGCCTCGACCACCACCAGGTCCTCTTCATCGACGACGTCGCCCGGTTCGCCGGCCACGCCAAGGAACTGGACGTGCCCTTCGTGGGCCACCCCAGCACCTTCGCGCACGGCTTCCAGCGCGAGCTGATGCGCGAACTCGGCGTCCGGCACCTGGTCGGCGGCCTCGCCGAGATCGACGAGGAGCGCCTGCGCACCCTCGACCGGGAGGCCGGGCTCGGCACCGTCTGGCAGGACGCCGACTCTCTCTCCGGCGCGCGTGAGGTGACGGGATGACCGCCGGGGGCGGTGCGGTACCGGCGGGCCGGGGCGCTCCCGTCACCGGCGTGAGCGGCGGCATCGGGGTCGCCGCGGCCCGCGCCGCCGGTCCGGAGGAGGACGTGGAAGCGGCCGCCCGGCTGTGCGGTGGCAGGGCGAGCTTCGTCGCGGGTGCCACACTTACCGTGGACGGCGGTCGCACCGCCTGGTGAACTGCCCGGCAGGTTCCGCGCCGAGGCTCCGGCTCCGGCGCGGGACCTGCGTGAAACCGGCGTGGGATCAGGGCGGGGCCGTCCGGGAATCGATACTGTGCGGCCGAAATACCGACCCCCGATTGGGGTAAGGTACGTCACGTCCGGTTTTGTTTTGACCGAGGAGGGGTCCCCATGGTGCGTCAGGAGCGTGCGATTCGGACCCGGCGCGCTGTTGTCGAGGCCGCCGCCGCGGTCTTCGCGGAGCGCGGATACACGGCGGCGACGATCTCCGAGATCCTCGAGCGGGCCGGAGTCACCAAGGGTGCCCTCTACTTCCACTTCGACTCCAAGGAAGCCCTCGCGCGGGGTGTGATCAACGCCCAGATCAGCGACGACTACTGGGTTCCGCGCGAGCTGAAGCTCCAGGAGTGGGTGGACATCGGCATGACGCTGGCCTACCGGATCCCCAAGGAGGTCATCCTCCTCGCCGGCATACGGCTGTCCGCCGACATCCAGGGGCGTTCCCTGTTCGGCAGCGCCTGGCCCGCCTGGACCCAGCTGGTGACGGACAAGCTCGTGGAGGCGAAGGGGCGTGGCGAGGTGCTGCCGCACGTCACGCCGCGCGAGACCGCCGAGTGCTTCCTCGGGGCCTGGATCGGGACCCAGTTCATGTCCGAGGTCGTCTCCGACTGGACCGACCTCAACGACCGCATCTCCGTCCTCTACAACCACGTACTCCCGGCCATAGCCACTCCCGCGGCCCTGATCCGGCTGGACACCGCGCCGGACCGGGGCGCCCGGGTCGTCGAGGAAGTCGAGCGCAACCGGCAGGCACCGCCCGTACCCACCGAGGCCTGACCAGCCTCGAACCAAACCGCCTTCCTGGTTTGTTACGCCCGTGGAGTCGCGCCTCGGGCGGGGTGCGAGGACCGCCGGACCAGTCCGGCCGGGCCCCGAGCACCGGCAAGCTCCCGACCATGCTGTTCGCCAAGGCTTTCGTATCGGAACGTTGCAGGCCCAAGGGGAATCTGACCACCCGATTCCGGGTTCGCCCGGATCGACAGGGGGACGCGATGGTGAAGCAGCTCCGGGCGGCCCGAACCCGCCAGGCCCTCGTCGTTGCCGCCGCGGAGTTCTTCGCCGCCGACGGGTACGCGCTGTCCTCGCTGCCCGCGATCAGCCGGCGGGCGGGAGTGAGCACCGGAGCGCTGCACTTCCACTTCCCCAACAAGGACGCCCTCGCGATCGAGGTGGAGAGCGCGGCCCGGCGGTCCGTCGAGCAACTGGTCGCCGACCGGCGGCCGTCGGCCGCCTCCGCACTGCACCTGCTGGTCACGGTCACCCGCGAGGTCCTGGGCGCGGTCGCCGCCGACGTCGTCGTCCGCGCCGGCTTCAAGCTGAGCGTCGATCCCTCCCGCAAGAACGCCATGGGCTTCGGCTGCTGGTGGCGTGCCTGGGTGTGCGAGGAACTGCTGCGCGCGCAGCGTTCGGGGGAGCTGGCCGAAGGGGTGTCACCGGACCGGGTGGCCGCGGTGATAGTCGCCGCGACGGTCGGCTTCGAAGTGCTCGGCGCGGAGGACCGCGACCGGATCTCACCCCGGCACGTCGAGCAGTTCTGGTCCCTCGTGCTGCCCCAACTCGCCGCGCGGGGTGACCAGTTCGCGGGCATCGCGCATCCCGACACCTGCTCCGACCCCTGGTCGCGGGCCAAGAGCGCGCCGACCGGCCGGAGTTCGGTTTGACAAACCGCCTGTGCCGTTTTTGACTCGGGGGCCAGGGAATCGCCCCACACCACCCACGGTGGCGGACGAGCAGAGGTACGGCATGGACATCGGCATACTCGGCGCTCTCGACGTGCGTGAGAACGGCGTCCCCATCATCCCGACCGCACCCAAGCCGCGTCACGTGCTCGCCGTGCTCGCACTGCACGCCGACCGGGCGGTGACCGTCGGGACGCTGACCGAGGAACTCTGGGGGCGACAGCCACCGCGCAGCGCACGCCCCACCCTGCAGACGTACATCATGCACCTGCGCGACCTCATCGCCTCGGCACTGGCGGAGACCGGCGACGGAGCGGGCGCGCGCACCGCCAAACAGGTCCTGCGTACCGTGCCCGGCGGCTATCTGCTCGACAGCGGTGAAGGCATCAGCGACGTCCGGGAGTTCGAGCGGATCGCCGACAGCGGATACCGGACGAGGGAGGCCGGGGACCAGCGCGAGGCCGCCCGGCTGCTGCGCGCAGCGCTCGACCTGTGGCGGGGCCCGGCCCTGGCCGACATCTCCGCGGGGGAGTACCTGCACGCCCGGATCCGCGGACTGGAGGAGAGCCGGCTGTGCGCGCTGGACCAGCGCATCGAGGCCGACCTGCGGCTCGGCCGGCACCGCGAGCTGATCCCCGAGCTCACCGTGCTGGCCGCCCGCCACCCCACCCACGAGAGCCTGTGCGGCCAGCTCATGCTCGCCCTGCACCGCTCGGGCCGCCGGAGCGACGCCCTCGACGCCTACCAGCGACTGCGCACCACCCTGGTGCGCGACCAGGGACTGGAACCCTCCGCCGCGCTGGGCAGAATCCGGCAGTCCGTGCTGACGGCCCCCGCCGACGAGACCCCGGCTCCCGGTCCCGGTGCGGCGGACCCGCTCGCCCGGATCGGCTGACGGGCCCGCCCGAACCGGCTGCCTGACTTATCCGACGGCCGCCGCGGCGTGCCGGGCGATACGGACGGCGGCGAACTCCGTGCCCGCCACGAACCGCATCATCGGCCCGAACATCGGCGCCGCGAGCGAACCCGTGAAGTACAGGCCCGGCACCGACGACTCGAACGTCCCCCGCAACGCGGGCGCCCGCGAGCCCGGCACGCACGCCACGGCGTCCCGCACCGCGGGAGACAGGAACGGCAGGGCGTCCAGGTCCAGCCGGTAACCGGTGGCCGCCAGCACATGGTCGACGGCCAGGGACTCGCGCTCGCCCCCGGGACCGGCGACGTCCAGACGCACCTCCGAGCCGTGGACCGCGGCCCCCGTGACCCGGCGCTCGGTGCGCACCGGTACGGCACCCTCCACCCGGTCCCGCAGCCACCAGCCGCCCGAGGGCCCGAGCGCCCGCCGGAACAGCAGCAGCCGGGCCGACGCGGGCAGCCACCGCACACCGCCGGGCGACGCGCACACCGCGGCCAGGATCCAGCCCGTGCCGAGCGGCGAGGCCGGCTTGGCCACCCGCTGCGTCCAGGGCCGGGCCAGGTCGGGCGTCATGCCCCACAGCACCGTCCGCTCGCGCACCAGGACCTGCGCCTCGGCGCCCGCCTCGTGCAGCAGCGCGGCGCTCTCCAGCGCGGACTGGCCACCGCCGACGACGGCCACCCGCCGTCCCGCGTACACGGACAGATCCGTGTGGTGGCTGGTGTGGGACACGCGGGCCCGCGGGCCCGGCCCCTCGGGGGCGAGCTGCCGCAGCTCGTCCGGGACATGGGCGAGACCGTTCAGGCCCGTCGCCACCACGACGGCCGAGGCCGCCATCTCCTTCCCGTCGTCCAGCCGGACGACGAAGCCGGGGCCGTCCGCCGGCCGTTCGACCGCCGTCACCCGGGTCGGCTCGACCTCACCGACGTACCGCTTCCGGAACCACTGCCCGTACCGCACGAAGACATCGCACGGGATCGGTGTCAGCTCGGTCAGCTCCGGCTCGCTCTGCGCGCGCCGGAAGTCCGCCAGCCGGCCACCGGGCTCCGGCGCCGACAGGTCGGTCGCGTCCGGCGTCGATTTGAGGTACATCCCGGTGGCCATGGCGTGCCGCCAGCTGCCCATCACATCACCGAAGACGCGGACCGGTGCCCCCGCCGCCCGCAGGTGGGCGGCCACCGACAGTCCGTACGGCCCGGCACCGATCACGACGACGGGTGGCCGCCCGTGTCCGGCGAACGTCTGCTCCTGGGCAGGGCGCTGCCCCGGAAGCGACTGCGTCATGCAATCCTCCGCTTGTCTGCTCGCCGCCTTCCCCAAAGCGGCGCGACACTGCGGGATGGCACGTCCGGGCGTGAAACGGACGTGCTCGTCCCCCCTCCGCGGGTGAGTCTCTCCCACGGGCGGGTGTCCGGAAACGATATCGACGCACGTTGGCCAAAACTTGGTCGAACTATACGACAAGTGACGTCGAGCATGTCATTGACGTGCGGAGGGCGGCTGCCGATGATCACGGAACCGTCAGTACCGGTCGGTGCCCGCGGTCGGCCCGCCCCGGTAGGATCGCCCCGTGAACACCTACTGGCACGTCGTCCTGCCGCCGCTCTGCGCCTGACCGGGCGCACCCGCTGACGGCTCGAACCCACGCTCCCGGCCCTGCCTCCGAGGCGGCCCGGGGCTCACGTCGTGCGCCCGCATCGAAACCAGTCCGCAGACGGTATTCGACGACGGAAGTTCACGACTGTGCCGAACGACACCTCATCCCCTTCCTCCCGCGCGCTCGGCGGCGCCGCCTCCGCGCGCCCGCGTCCCCGCCGTTCCGGCCCGTTCGCCGGGCCGTTCCCGATCCTCGCGGCCGCCGTGCTGTGGGGCACCACCGGGACCGCGAGTTCCCTCGCCCCCGCCGCAGTGCCGGCCGCGGCCGTCGGTGCCGCCGGCCTGGTCCTCGGCGGTCTGCTGCTGTTCCTGGCCGCACCCGGCAGCCGCTCCCTGCCGAGGGCCTGCACCGGCGGCGAGCGCCGGCTGCTCGCCCTCGGCACCCTCGCGGTGGCCGGGTACCCGCTCTCCTTCTATCCCGCCGTCGCCCGCACGGGCGTGGCCGTGGCCACCGTGATCGCGCTCGGCGGCGCCCCCGTCTTCGCCGGTCTCCTCGCCTGGTGCAGCCGCCGTTCCCGCCCCTCGGCCCGCTGGGCCACCGCGACCGCGGCGGCCGTCCTCGGCTGCACGGTGCTCGTCCTCGGGCCGGGGCTCTCCGGTGACGGCGCCCCCGTGGACGTCCTCGGCGTCCTGTCGGCCGGGCTCGCGGGGCTGTCGTACGCCGTGTACGCCCTGGTCGGCGGGGAACTGATCGCCCGCGGGCATGCCTCCGGCGCCGTGATGGGCGTGATGTTCGGGGGAGCGGCGCTGCTCGTCCTGCCGGTGGTGCTGTGGGGTGCGGGTGGCGGGCTGCTGACGGTGCGGGGCGCGCTGGTCGTCCTGTACCTCGGGGCGGTCACCACCTTCCTCTGCTACCGCCTGTTCGGGCACGGCCTGCGCCGTACCGCCCCCCAGACCGCGACGACCCTGACCCTGGCCGAGCCGGCCGTGGCCGCGGTCCTTGGAGTCGCGGTCCTGGGCGAGCGCCTGCCGGGCGTCTCCTGGTGCGGACTGGCGGTGCTGGCGCTGGGCATCGTGCTCCTCGCCGTACCCGTCGGCAGCCGCGGGCGGAGAGCGCGCTCCGAGTGACCACAAAGTAACCGACCAGGTGGTCTCTTTTGGGTGACCTCCAAGGGTGGGATCCAGCCTGATTCGGTGGCCGAGTCGAGTGACCCGATCGGATCGAGACCGCCCCCGCGGTCACCGGAGCAGTGCGGTTAAGCTGGCGCTTCGGTGACCGGGAGGGGCGGGGTGGAGCGCTGCCGTCGTTCTCCGGCGGTTCGTCAGAAATGGTCCAGCCGCTGCCCTGTTGACAGACTGTCCATGCTGTTTTCTACTGGCGGAGTGTCAGCTGAGAGGACCAGGGAGACGCGTGTGGACATCGGGCTGCTGGGCGCACTGAACGTACGGGAGAACGGGGCCTCCATCGCCCCGACCGCGCCGAAGCCCCGCCAGGTGCTGGCCCTGCTGGCCCTGCACGCCGACCAGGTGGTGTCCGTCCCGACCCTGATCGAGGAACTCTGGGCGGGCACTCCACCACGCAGTGCCCGCACCACCCTGCAGACCTATGTGCTCCAGCTCAGGGAGCTCATCGCGGCGGCACTGCGCCGGGGCGCGGATCCCGGCGGCGCGGCCGCCCGCTCCGCCAAGGACGTGCTGGAGACCCTGCCGGGCGGCTATCTGCTCGCCGCCGGAGGCGGCGGCAGCGACATCCGGGAGTTCGACCGGCTGCGCGAACAGGGCGGTCGCGCCATGGACGACGGGAACCTCGCGGGCGCCTCCGGCACCCTGCGCCAGGCGCTCGACCTGTGGAGCGGCCCGCCCTTCGCCGACGTGCCCACCGGGGTCCACCTGGGCACGGAGGCGCGGCGGCTGGAGGAGAGCCGGCTGTTCGCGCTGGACCAGCGCATCGAGGCCGACCTCAGGCTCGGCAGGCACCGCGAACTGCTCGCCGAACTCACCGTCCTGACCAGCCGCCACCCCTCCCACGAGAACCTGCACGCGCAGTTCATGCTCGCCCTCTACCGCTCGGGCCGGCGCGGCGAGGCCCTCCTCGCCTACCAGCGGCTGCGCACCCTCCTCGTCAGGGACCTGGGGCTGGAGCCGTCGGCGCGCCTGCGCCGCCTCCAGCAGTCCATCCTCACGGCCACCGCCGAGAACCCAGGCCCACCGCCGCACCACGACGAACTGGCCCGCGTGCCCTGAACCTCCACCGGGGACGGGGTTCGCGGCGGCTAGGCCGCCAACGGGACGCACAGCACGGCGGCGGGACCCTGTGTGCTGCCCGCCCTGGTGGTGAAGGCGACTCCGGCGACGTACTCACCGGCGGCGCACTGGCCCTTGTAGGCGCCGTAGGCGAAGTCGTCGCCCGCCCCGTCGGCGGGGCGGTTGTCGGACCGGTCGAACCACACCGTCCGGCCGCTCGTGCCCAGCGCGGCGCGCGCGGGTGCGCACAGCACCGCCGACACCCGCTCCCCGCGACGGCTGTAGCCGATGGCGAACTGGCCCGCCGGGCACTGGTACTTGGTGTACCCGGAGGCCCAGTCGCCGCCCGCCGGCACGTACCGCTCGTCCGTGACCACCGTCTGCGCGCTGCCCGTGGCGCGCAGGTCGCCGGCGGTCGCGTCGGTGCACAGCCCGCGTCCGCCGGAGTGCGCGAGGCCGATCAGCCGCAGCCCGTCCGGGCAGACCGCCTTGTAGGCGCCCGAGTCCCAGTCGCCGCCCGCCCGCACGCGCAGGGACTCGACCTGGTCGCCGTGGTCCGTGGCCAGCATGCGCCAGGTCGTCCCCGGCGCGACGTACCCCGTGCGGCCGGCGGAGTTCATGAGGTGGTCCCAGGCCGTGGCCCGCCAGTCGCCGCCGTCGAGGATGCCGGACCGGTGCCCGGAGGTGTCGTAGTTGAGCAGCGACCAGTCGTCGTGGCCCGCCCAGCCGACCAGCGGCCAGTAGGCGAAGTCGGCGTCGTGGTCGGTGAAGTAGTCGGTGATGTTGCCGAACCAGGTGCGGGCCGCCGTGCCGGCCTCGTTCGCGCCGATGCCGAACTCGCTGACCCACACGGGCGCGGTGTAGTGCTTGCCCTCGGTGGTGACGAAGAAGGCCTCGTCGGCGAGGGCCTGGTACAGGTCGTCGCGGCTCAGGTCCTGGTAGCGGGGGTCGCTGGTCTCACCGATGCCGGTGGCGCCGCTGTGGTGGGGGCCGGTGTAGCCGTAGAAGTGGGCCGAGTAGACCAGCTTGTGGGCGTCGACGAGGGTGTTGGAGAGGGTGCGGACGGGGGTGAGGACCGGGCGGCCGTGGGGGAAGCCGTCGACCGGCAGGCCGGTCCAGTTGATGCCCTCGATGACGATGAGGAGGTTCGGGTTCGCCTCGGTGAGGATGCGGTCGGCGGCGAGCTGGGCCGCCGCGTACCAGTCGTGGTCGTCGCCCAGGCCCCAGTTGGGGTCGTCGAGTATGTTCCGGCGCACCTCGTTGTAGAGGTCGGCGCCCACGACACGGGAGTTCGCGGCGTAGCGGCGGGCCATGAAGACCCAGTCGTCGGCCCACTGCTGGGTCGACTGGCCGGTGTTCCAGCGTTCGTTGCCGTCGACGCCGCAGCACCAACGGGAGGTGTTGGTGTGGTTGTTGAGGATGACGGCGAAGCCCGCGCCGGTGAGGGCGGTCACGACGGCGTCGTACACCTCCAGCGGTGTCCTGCCGCGCAGCTGCGGGTTGGCGGTGACCGCGGCGTCCGGTACCGGGGTCGTCGTGTGGATCATCTCGTTGGAGAACGGCAGCCGGATGCTGTTGATGCCGAGGGCCTGGAAGTCCGAGACGAGTTGGGACAGAGGCGCGCGGTCCAGTCCGAGGGGGATGCCGTAGGAGTCCTGCCCGGCGTGGTGGTTGGCGGGATCGTCGATGCTGCCGCTGCCCGTCCAGGAGCCCTGCGCGCCGTCCCAGTTGGCGGCCTTGAGGCGGAAGCGGTTGCCGGCGGCGTCGACGATGTAGCGGCCCCGGGTGGAGAGCGGGGGCTGCCAGGTACCGCCGGCCGAGGCGGCCGGTACCGGTGTGGCGGACCGCGGCCCGGCGGTGGCCGGGGCCGTGCCGAACAGGGCGAGAACCAGGAACAGGGATGTCAGGTACGTGACAATCCGGAACGATCGTGCGATCGGCATCGGCAGTCCTCTGCGTGGGGGTCCCGTGGGGGCGAGGCACCCTACCAGGGCCCGGGTCAGCGCAGAAGCGGCTCGTCCGACGCACAGGCCTCGGCCGTCCACCCCTCGAGGTCGCGTTCGGGGCGCAGCAACCGCCTGATGGCGGCGGCGGAGGCGCGGTGCCAGTCCCGGCTGCGGCGGAGCATCGCGTGGTCGCCGCCCCTGAGCAGCACCATCCCGGCCTGTGCGCCGGCAGTACGGGCCTTCCGTACATACGCCGCCGAGTCGGCGGGGTCGGTGGTCCGGTCGCGGTCCCCGTGCAGTACGACGATCCGCGTCCCGGTGAGATCGTCGACCGGGTCGCCGGGCGGGCACCAGGGGGCGAGTGCCAGCACACCGCGCACCGAGGGATCGGACGCCGCGCGCAGGGCCGCCCGGCCGCCCATCGAGTGGCCGACCAGCACCACGGACGCGTCACCGGCCAGGCCGCGCAACTCGTCGAGGGCGCGCAGGGTGTCCTGGAGCGGGTCGGCGTCGTCGTTCCAGCCCTGGTAGCGGTAGCGCACCTGGCCGATCAGCACGTCACGAGGCGAGGAGACCGAGGCGGCGGCGCTCAGGAAGGGGCGCATGCGCAGCGCGGCCGGCTGCCAGGGGCGCGCCGGACGGCGTCCGTTCTCCTGGCCGCCGTGCAGGACGAGCACCGCCGCGCGCGTCCGGTCCCGCGGGTTGCGCCGCACCACCAGGGCGCTCCCGCCCGCCTCGACGACCCGTCCGTCGGCCACCGCGTCCCCCTGTTTCCTCCGGCTTGAATCGTGCTCCCGCCATCAAACACTCCCGGAGGAACCCCCGGCCACCGAGAGGGATGTGCGGAGCGTGCCTTCCCCGTGAACATCCGTTAGGCTCCAGCGCGCACAGGGGACGCACAGCGGGGGTGGGGGACATGACCGAGGGTTTCGGCGAGCCCGAAAAGACCGGCAGACCGGGACTTCAGGCGCTTGCGGCGGTGGCCCTGTTCGCGGTCGTCGTGGGCGCGTTGTGGGCGCAGAAGCAGTTCGTCCACCAGCAGGACGCGTCCGCCGGACCGGCGACCTGTTCGGCCTCGGACGACCACCTGCCGGCCCGCTACGTGTCCGGTGCCCGGTTGTGCGCGGCGCTCAACCGCCCGGACCTGCCGGCCCTGTTGGGGACCTCGCGCGAGCGGATCGAGACCGCCGACGGCAGCGGGGAGTGGCTGACGCTCGCCGGGGGCACGAAGATCGCCGAACCCGAGGCGACGGTGACCCTGGAGACGTACTCCGTGAAGCTGACGGCGTCGTACGACGACATGACCGTCGCCGAGGCCGGCGGTCTCCTGGGCGACGCCCGCAGGACGACCGTCCTCGGGCACCCCGCCGTCCTCTACTCCAGCCCGACGTTCTCCATCGGCTTCAGCCTCGGCGGCGGCAAGGCGAGCACGGGCCCCGGCGGCACCGCGCGCTGCGTCCTGGTCTCCAAGCACGGGAGGGACGACGGCAAGGGCACGTACGAGGTCGCGATCTGGCGGCAGGACGACGTACCGCCGGACGACACGGCGCTGCTGCGGGTCGCGGAGCAGGTGCTGCCGACCCTCCAGGGCTGGAACGGGCACTGACGGCCCCGGGTGGAACCGGGTGAGCCGCCGGCGCGGCCCGTCAGTTGCTCATGGGGCGACGGTCGTCGTGGAGACGAGGCTGTCCGCGGAGGGCAGCGCCGGCAGCGGGGGCACGGCGCCGAGGAGGCCGGTGACCGTGTCGAGGACCGGGGCGAGCAGGCCGGTGGCGGCACTCAGCACTCCGCCGAGGTCGAGCGAGGTCAGCGAGGTGAGCAGGCTGTTGACGGCGGACCGGATCGCGCTCAGCA
Source organism: Streptomyces sp. NPDC047061 (assembly GCF_040643955.1). Lineage (NCBI taxonomy): Bacteria > Bacillati > Actinomycetota > Actinomycetes > Kitasatosporales > Streptomycetaceae > Streptomyces > Streptomyces sp. NPDC047061. The sequence continues at coordinate 86,831 of NZ_JBEYVI010000038.1, read as the reverse complement.
GGTCCGGGACGGGGTCGGCCGCGCGGGGCGCGAACCGGTGCGCGCGGTCGGCGGAGCCGGTGTGCCGATGCCGCAGCCGCTCCTGGAGCGTGCCGCTCCACTCGCGGACCGCCTCGGCGTAGGCGGCGGCCCGGGTCGGGTCGGTCCGGGTGCCCTGCGCCGTGGTCAGGCCGGGCAGCGCGTCCAGCAGAGGCGTCAGGGCGCGGTCGTACCGTGTCGTGTCCGTCGCGTCGATCCGGTCGAGGAGCGTCGCGATGTCGGAGCCGGGCCGCGGAAGCGTCTGCGCGGCACCGGGTCCCGACGCTGCTCGGCCGGCGTCGGCGGCGGCGGAGGAGGCGGCCGCCGGGCCGAGGACCAGGGCGGCACAGACCAGGGGAGAGACGAGGAGGCCGCGGGAGACCAGGGCGCGCATGGGTTTCCTTTCGAGAACTGCTTTCCTGCGCCCACCGTGGAAAGCGAGGAGAGGCCCCGCAACCGGTCACCGGTCGTGCACGGCTCCGACCGCGCTGCGGCGAGGGACCTGACCAGGTGGTTTGCCTCGCTTCGGGGCGCCGTCCGGGTGTCGGCCGGGTGTTCACCCGTCAGGGTGCGTCAGGCGGCCGGCGTAGACCGCACATGCGAAGAGCCCCGCCCCTGACGGATCAGGGGCGGGGCTCTTCGCATGGAGCGCCGGGCAGGCCTTGCACCTGCATTTCCCCGCAGGAAGCGGAGCGTCTTTCCTTGGACCACCAACGCATCGCGTGTCACCCGGAGTCGGGTGCCTCGCTCAAGATCGGCCCTACCCCGACCGGGGTGCCGGCCACAAACCGGGTGGATCGTTCGTCGGTGGCTCTTGCATGTTCTCTGGCATACACCATAAGTTACTGACCCGTAAGGGCATGATGTGTCTCGGGGGAGGACGTGTCTCCGAGGAAAGGGCGGTGGTCGCATGAGCCCGCGCAGGAGCGACAGCCGGGAGCGGATGCTCCGCGGTGCCTCGGAGCTGCTCCGTGAGTACGGCGCCGGCGCCACCAGTATCGACCGGGTCCTGGCCCGCACCGGCGCCCCCCGCGGCTCCGTGTACCACCACTTTCCCGGCGGGCGGGCCCAGCTGGTCGAGGAGGCGGTGACCCGGGCCGGTGACCACATGCTGAGGCGGATCGACCTTGCCATGGAGGCCGAGGACCCCCTGGCGGCGGTCGACTCCTTCTTCGCGCTGTGGCGGGAACGGCTGGCGGAGAGTGACTACCGCGTCGGCTGTCCGATCGTCGCCGTGGCCGCGGAGACCAACGACGAGGCACCCCAGCTCGCCCGCTCCGCCGCCGCCGTCTTCGCCCGCTGGCAGGAGGCGCTGGCCGCACACTTCCACCGGCACGGCCTGCCGCGGCCGCGCAGCACCCGGCTGGCGGCCTTCGTCATCGCCGCCCTCGAAGGCGCCGTGATCATGTGCCGCGCCGAACGGACCACCGCGCCGTTGGACGCGGCCGCCGCCGAACTGCGGGAACTGCTCACCCACGCCTTCCACGACCAGTGACGACCACCGCGGCCCGCGGCCCGGACCGCGGCCCGGTCCGCACCACCACCAGCACACCCGAGGAGCCACCCGTGACCACCGCCGAACTCGCCGCCCTGTCCGGCCTCGAACTGATGCGCCGGATACAGTCCGACCAGCCGGCCGGCAGCGTCACCCCTTCCATCGGCCGGCTGCTCGGCATGCGCTTCGACGAGGTGGAGCACGGCCGCATGGTCATCTCGCTCGACACCCGCCCCGACTTCGCCAACCCCCTCGGCATCGTCCACGGCGGCATCGCGGCCACCCTCCTCGACTCCGTGATGGGCTGCGCCGTGCACACCACGCTGCCCGCCGGCGTCGGCTACACCACCCTGGAACTCAAGGTCAACTACATCCGCGCCGCCCACACCGGAGGCCAGACCCTCACGGCCGAGGGCACCGTCATCCACGTCGGCCGCTCCACCGCCACGGCCGAGGGCAAGGTCCTGGACGAGCGCGGGAAACTGATCGCCCACGCGACCACCACCTGCCTCGTCATGCGGCCGGCCGGCGACTGACGACGGACCGGACGCATGCGCAGAGCCCCGCCTCCGACGGATCAGGGGCGGGGCTCTGCCCAGGGGCGGCGGCTACTCCGGGACGCGGGCCAGGTCGTTGAGCCAAGCCTTCGCCGAACTGTCCGACGGAGCACGCCAGTCGCCGCGCGGCGAGAGCGAACCGCCCGCCGAGACCTTCGGGCCGTTCGGCATCGCCGAGCGCTTGAACTGGGCGAAGGCGAAGAAGCGCCGGCAGAAGTAGTCCAGCCAGTGCCGGATCTCCGCCAGGTCGTACGCCTTGCGCTCGCCCTCGGGGAAACCGGGCGGCCAGGCGCCCGCCTCCCGGTCGTGCCAGGCGTGCCAGGCAAGGAAGGCGATCTTCGACGGCCGGAACCCGTGCCGCAGCACCTGGTAGAGGGTGAAGTCGTGCAGCGCGTACGGGCCGATCTTCGACTCGGTGGACTGCAGTTCCTCACCCGGCACCAGCTCAGGGCTGATCTCCGTGTCGAGGATCGCGGCAAGGGTCTTGCCGGTCTCCGCGTCGAACTGCTCGCTGCTGATGACCCAGCGGATCAGGTGCTGGATCAGCGTCTTCGGCACCCCGGAGTTGACGTTGTAGTGGCTCATCTGGTCGCCGACCCCGTACGTCGACCAGCCCAGCGCCAGCTCCGACAGGTCACCGGTGCCGAGGACGATGCCGCCGCGCTGGTTGGCCAGCCGGAACAGGTAGTCGGTGCGCAGACCGGCCTGCACGTTCTCGAAGGTCACGTCGTAGACGGGCTCGCCGGCGGCGAACGGGTGGCCCATCTCCTGCAGCATCAGCCGCGCGGTCGGCGTGATGTCCAGCTCGGCCGCGGTCACACCGAGCGAGTTCATCAGGCGGTGGGCGTTGCCCTTGGTGTGCTCGCCGGTCGCGAAACCCGGCAGGGTGAAGGCGAGGATGTCGCTGCGCGGGCGGCCCGCGCGGTCCATGGCACGGGCGGCGACGATCAGCGCGTGCGTGGAGTCGAGGCCGCCGGACACCCCGATGACCACCTTCGGGCCGCCGATCGCCGCCAGCCGCTGCTGCAGCGCGGCGACCTGGATGTTGTACGCCTCGTAGCAGTCCTGGGCGAGCCGTTGCGGGTCGGCCGGGACGAAGGGGAAGCGCTCGACGCGACGGCGCAGCCCGAGGTCGGCCGTCGGCGGGTCGAGGCGGAACGGGACGGTCCGGAAGTCGCCCGTGCGTGCCGCGTGGGTACGCCGGTTGTCGTCGAACGACCCCGTCCGGGCCCGCTCCTGGCGCAGCAGGTCCAGGTCCACGTCCGCGACCGCGTACTGGTCGTCCAGCGGGAACCGGTCCGTCTCGGCCAGCAGCGCGCCGTTCTCGTAGATCATGGTCTGGCCGTCCCAGGACAGGTCCGTCGACGACTCGCCGAGTCCGGCCGCCGCGTAGACGTACGCGGCGAGACAGCGCTGCGACGCGGAGCGGCACAGCAGCCTGCGGTCCTCCGCACGGCCGACCGTGATCGGGCTGCCCGAGAGGTTGACCAGCACGGTCGCCCCGGCGAGCGCCGCCTCCGCGCTGGGCGGCACCGGCACCCACATGTCCTCGCAGACCTCGGCGTGCAGCACGAGTCCGGGGACGTCCTCCGCCTCGAACAGCAGGTCCACCCCGAACGGCACGCTCTCGCCGCCGATCCGGATGCTGCCGCCCCGCTCGTCGTCGCCCGCGGCGATCTGGCGCCGCTCGTAGAACTCCCGGTAGTTCGGCGGGTACGACTTGGGCGCGACCCCGAGGATCCGGCCGCGGTGCACGAACACCGCGCAGTTGTAGACGCGGTTGCGGTGGCGCAGCGGGGCGCCGACGACGAGGACGGGCAGCAGACCGGCCGAACCGGCCGCGACCGTCGCGAGGGCCTCCTCGACCTGGTCGAGCACCGCGTCCTGGAGCAGCAGGTCCTCGATCGAGTAACCGGTCAGGCCGAGCTCGGGGAAGACGGCCACCGCGACGCCCTCCTCGGCGCAGCGGCGGGCCTGGCGCAGGACCGCCTCGGCGTTGGCCCGGGGGTCGGCGATGACGGTGTGGCCCGTGCACGAGGCGACGCGTGCGAAGCCGTGCTCATAGATCGACCAGAAGTTCAACGGGGCTTCCTCGGGAGAGACGGACACGGTGTGGATGCCGGACAGAGAGCGTCGCCGTACACGGGCACCCTTTTCTTTGATCCTTCGATCCTTCGGCGGACTGGCGAACCTCCTGCCCCAAGCAGCATAGATCGCCTGATGATCTGGGCTGACCAGGCGTTCTGCGCAGGCCGCGCGGCGGTCGGCGGTGCACGGCGCGCGGCCGTGCGCGGCGGGTCACAGGGGCGTGGTCTCCAGCAGCGCCGCGGCCATGTGGCGGGCGGGGGCCTCGGTCTCGGCCGCGACGCGGTGGAACGCCGTCTCCGCCTGGTGGGCCGGCCAGTCGGCGGGCAGGTGCCGCACGGGCAGCCGCGGATCGGTGCGGATGATGCCCAGCCACTCGCTGACCAGCCGCAGCCGGGTGACGACGGCGTCGTCGTCGGGGCCGGCCCGCCACGCGTCCCAGCGGGTACGGAAGTCCTCGTACCGGGCCGCGATCGACCCGAGGTCCCAGGTGTCGCGGATCATGAGGTCGATGTCCGTCGCCTCGTCGGCCAGCGCGTGGAAGATCTTCACGTGGGCGGAGAGTCCGAGTTCGGCGACGACGGCGGAGACGTCCACCCGGCCGGGCGCGATCCACAGCCCGCTGTAGAGCGGCCCGAAGCCGGACCAGCCGAGCTGGGAGCGCAGGTCGTGCCGCTGGCGCTGCCAGGACTCCGGCAGCGAGAAGCCGAGCAGGGTCCAGGAGCCGTCCCAGTCGTCGTTGACGGCGCCGGTGTCCCAGATGCGGCGCCGGCCGTCGTGCAGGATCTGGGTGGCGAGGGGTGTCAGGCCGAAGTACATCCTGCGGCCCTGCCGTTGGCGTTGCAGCAGGTTCCGGTTGACCATGCGGGTGAGCGTGGAGCGCACGGCCTGCTCGCCGACGCCCGCCCGGCCCAGGACCGTGATGATGCTGCCCGAGTAGACGGCCAGCGGCCCCTGCTCCAGCACGTGGTTGCCGAAGAAGGCGAGCAGGAGCGACTGCGGTCGGGGCTGCGGGGCGTCCAGGGGTTCCGGGACCGTCTCGGCGTTCACCTGCGCAAGATTACGGCCACGTGGCCGACGCACACGGCGCGGGTGGCACGCCGGGCGGCGCGCCCTGCCGGCGGGGGACGAGGTGGCGGGCGGTACCCGCCCCGGCCGGGCCGAAGCGCGGCCGGGGCGGGCCCGGGGACCCGGAACTACGCGGCGGTGCCGCCCGAGTAGTCGCTGTTGAACGTGGTCTCGACGGTCGTGGCCACCGACTGCGCCACCCCGGTACCCGTGAGGATGATGCCCAGCTCACGGTTGTTGGAGAGGGAGTTGCTGCTGATGTTCATGGAGCCGGCCTCCACCTCCTGGGTGGACAGGCCGTAGTCGGCGACCATGGCCTTGGCGTGGATGTAGAAGCCGTTGGGGTCGGAGTAGCCGACGACCGTGCCACCGGCGCTCTTGATCGAGGAGACCTCGCTGGAGTAGCTGGACGGGGTCTCCAGGACCACCCGGACCTTCACGCCGGCCTTGGCTCTGGCGACGATGGCGTTGACCACCGTGCTGTCGCTGAACTCCAGCTCCTCGACGTCGAGCGTCTTGGTGGCGGCGTTGATCACGGTGAGCAGGCGGCTGCGCGAGTCGGTGGGGGACCAGAGCAGGTGGTCGCCGTCGGTGGGGGTGATCGAGGTGCCGGCGTAGTCGGCGTTGAAGACCTTCTCGATCGCCGCGACGTCACGGGTGTCGTCGGTGAAGACGCCGTAGTCCCGGCCGGTCGAGTAGTACTGGGAGGTCAGGTTGCCCGTCAGGACGAGCGACTTGGTGGCGTCGACCGTGATGGTCTTCTGGTGCGTGTAGACGAAGCTCGTCGGCGACCACGCCACGCCCACACCCGCGTTCGTGAGGGAGGTGTAGGCGGAGTTGTTGGCGCTCTTGTGCGCCTGGTCCAGGACGACCCGCACGGTGACGCCCTTGTTCTTGAGGGCGATGAGGTCGTTGACGGCCGTGGTGTCCTCCAGCTCGTACATCGTCATGTCGAGCGAGCTGGTGGCCGAGTTGATGAAGTCGTAGATCGTCGGCTCGCTGCTGCTGAGCGAGAAGGCGAACGCGGTGTAGCTCGCGGCGTTCGCGGGGACCGCGGTGGCGACCACGGCCGTGCCGGCCGCCAGGGCGACACCCGCGCGAACGAGAAGCTTCGACAGCATGTGCGTGACTCCTAGTCGAGTAGACGCTCACGTGGGGGGTGGGTGAGCGTGGGCATGACACCACGCGCGTAGACTGCCGAGGAAGGGAAGCCCGGTGAACTCACCGTTACCTGCGGGGCGGGCAGCCGGACATAGCGGACTCGGTGCAGGTGGGGGCCGGTTCATGGGCACACCGCGAGAACGCAAAATCTTCGTAGCCGGGCATCCGGCGGACCCTGTGTGACCGTCCGGGCGGCGGGGCCGGTCAGGAATGGAGAAGCGTTACTCTTCCTCCCCGGCTAGCGTGGCGGCCGTCGACCGAGACCCCGCGCAGCAGACGGAGACGGGTTTGAGCATGGCCAGAGAGACCGAAACGACCACGTCCGCGCCCCACGTGGCCGACAGCCACGGCCTGATTCGTGTGCACGGCGCGCGGGAGAACAACCTCAAGGACGTCAGCATCGAGATCCCGAAGCGGCGGCTGACGGTCTTCACCGGAGTCTCCGGCTCGGGCAAGAGCTCGCTGGTGTTCGACACCATCGCCGCCGAGTCGCAGCGGCTGATCAACGAGACGTACCCCGCCTTCGTCCAGGGCTTCATGCCCAACCTGGCCCGCCCCGAGGTCGACGTCCTCGAAGGCCTGACCACCGCGATCATCGTCGACCAGCAGCGGATGGGCGGCGACCCCCGCTCCACCGTCGGCACCGCCACCGACGCCAACGCCCTGCTGCGCATCCTCTTCAGCCGCCTCGGCAAGCCGCACATCGGCTCGCCCAAGGCGTTCTCCTTCAACATCGCCTCGATCAGCGGGGCGGGCGCCGTCACCGTCGAACGCGCCGGGCAGAAGGTGAAGGAGCGGCGCAGCTTCAGCATCACCGGCGGCATGTGTCCGCGCTGCGAGGGCAGGGGCGCCGTCACCGACCTCGACCTCGCCCAGCTCTACGACGAGAACCTGTCCCTCAACGAGGGTGCGATCACCGTCCCCGGCTACAAGGGCGGCGGCTGGAACTCCCGTCTCTACGCCGAGTCCGGCTTCTTCGACCCGGCGAAGCCGATCAGCAAGTTCACCAAGAAGGAACTGCAGGACTTCCTGTACCGGGAGCCGACCCGGATGAAGATCGCCGGCATCAACATGACCTACGAGGGTCTGGTCCCGCGCATCCAGAAGTCGATGCTCTCCAAGGACAAGGAGTCGATGCAGCCGCACATCCGCGAGTTCGTGGAGCGGGCGGTCACCTTCGCCACCTGTCCCGACTGCGACGGCACCCGGCTGAGCGAGGGCGCCCGCTCCTCCAAGATCGACGGCATCAGCATCGCCGACGCCTGTGCGATGCAGATCAGCGACCTGGCCGCATGGGTCAGGGGCATCGACGAGCCTTCGGTCGCCCCCCTCCTAGACACCCTCCGGCACACCCTGGAGTCGTTCGTGGAGATCGGCCTCGGCTACCTCTCGCTCGACCGGCCGGCCGGTACCCTGTCCGGCGGCGAGGCCCAGCGCACCAAGATGATCCGCCACCTCGGCTCCTCGCTCACCGACGTCACCTATGTCTTCGACGAGCCCACCACCGGTCTGCACCCGCACGACATCCAGCGGATGAACGGCCTGCTGCTGCGGCTGCGCGACAAGGGCAACACCGTGCTCGTCGTGGAGCACAAGCCGGAGGTCATCGCGATCGCCGACCACGTCGTCGACCTCGGTCCCGGCGCCGGTGCGGGCGGCGGCACGGTCTGCTTCCAGGGCACCGTCGAGGCGCTGCGGACCGGCGGCACCATCACCGGCCGCCACTTCGACGACCGGGCCGCCCTCAAGGACACGGTCCGCAAGTCCACCGGCACGCTGGAGATCCGCGGCGCGTCCGCCCACAACCTGCAGGGCGTCGACGTGGACATCCCGCTGGGTGTCCTGGCCGTCGTGACCGGTGTCGCGGGCTCCGGCAAGAGCTCCCTGGTGCACGGCTCGATCCCGGCCGGCGCCGGTGTCGTCTCCGTCGACCAGGGCGCCATCCGCGGCTCCCGGCGCAGCAACCCGGCGACGTACACCGGACTGCTCGACCCGATCCGCAAGGCCTTCGCCAAGCAGAACGGCGTCAAGCCCACCCTGTTCAGCTCCAACTCCGAGGGCGCCTGCCCCACCTGCAACGGCGCCGGCGTGATCTACACCGACCTGGCGATGATGGCGGGCGTCGCCACCACCTGCGAGGAGTGCGACGGGAAGCGGTTCGAGGCGTCGGTCCTCGACTACCACCTCGGCGGCCGGGACATCAGCGAGGTGCTGGCGATGCCGGTGACCGAGGCCGAGGAGTTCTTCGCCGCGGGCGAGGCGCACACCCCGGCCGCCCACCGCATCCTCCAGCGGCTGAACGACGTCGGCCTCGGCTACCTCACCATCGGCCAGCCGCTCACCACCCTGTCCGGCGGTGAGCGCCAGCGCCTGAAGCTGGCCACGCACATGGCCGACAAGGGCGGCGTCTACGTCCTCGACGAGCCGACCGCGGGCCTGCACCTCGCCGACGTGGAGCAACTCCTCGGCCTGCTGGACCGGCTGGTCGACTCCGGCAAGTCGGTCATCGTCGTCGAGCACCACCAGGCGGTGATGGCCCACGCCGACTGGATCATCGACCTCGGCCCCGGCGCCGGCCACGACGGCGGCCGGATCGTCTTCGAGGGCACCCCGGCCGACCTGGTGGCCGCCCGCTCGACCCTCACCGCCGAGCACCTCGCGCAGTACGTCGGCGCCTGAGCGAGTCCGCAGGCAACGGCCGGACGCGCCGACCAGGCCGGCGCCGCTCGGTGACGCTGCGTTGACGGGGTGCCGACATGCTGAGTCCGCAGACGGGTCCGCTGATCTGACGGAGACGCGCATGGGCGCCGAACGTTCCCAGCAGCCGCAGCCGCAGCCGCAGCCGCAGCCGCAGCCGCAGCCGCAGCCGCAGCCGCAGCCGGACCCCGCGTTCCGGCTGCGGCAGGCCGAGACCGGCCTGGACAGCGCGGGGCGTGGGCTCTCCGCCGAGGCGCAGGCGAGCCGCCGGGCGATCCCGCTGTGGGCGGTGACGGGTGCCGGGAGCGGTCAGGGGACCGGGCCTTCGGCGACTGACGGCACGGGTGGTGACGACGGCCCGAGACTCCCCAGCACCTCCGGATCCGCCCCGGCGTCACGCCCGCCCCGCCTGCCCCGCGCACAGCCCCTCGCGGACCTGCTGCGCGCCGCGCCGAGCGGGACGGACGTGGCGGCTGCTGAACGGCACGCGGACGTCGTCGCGGAGGCACTGCTCCCGATCCTGGAGGAAGCGGCGCCGGGCGCCCCGCGGCCACCCGGGTCCCGGCCTCCCGCCCCGCCCGGCGGACACCCTGCCGACCCGGTGGCGGCCGCAGGTACCGGCACTCCCGGTGAGCCGCTCCCGGCGCAGCTGCGGGAGGCGGCGGAGGCAGCACTCGGGGTCGACCTCGCGCCGGTCCGGCTCCACCGGGGTGCGGTGGCCGCGGACACCGCGCTGGCGCTCGGCGCGCGGGCGTACGCCTTCGGGGCGCACGTGGTCCTGGGGACCGGGTGGGAGGGCCCGGGAACCCTCGCCGGACGGCGGCTTCTCGCGCATGAACTCGCCCACGTCGCCGTCCAGGCCCACCAGGGCCAGGCCCGCGTACAGCACGACGACCTGCCGTCGCCGACGGCCGCCGCGGCGTACTTCGACCCGATCGACACCGGTGCCGACCCGGCCGCGTTCGTCAACCGGCTTCCGGACGTCTTCGCCGACCTGGCGACCGTCAGGCTCGACGCCGAGGCCCGGCGGGACAACGTCCCGCCCGCGATCCTGCGACCCGCCGAGTGCGTTCTGTTCGCCGAGAACTACATCGTGACCATCCGGCCCGACGGCAGCGTGCGGGACCTGTTCGAGCAGGACGACGCGCACCCGGTGATGATCGACGCGCCGGTCATGCTCCTGCGTGAGCGGCGAACCGGCCGTGTCTGGTTCCTCGGCCTGCGCGGCGAGGCCTTCGCCATCCAGTCGTTCCGTCGGTACTCCGCGGCGCCGGACCCCGGACGCCCCGCCGGCGAAAGCGTTCTCGTCGCCTACATGCCCGGTGTGCGCATCCCGCCCGAGCTGGCCCGTTCACTGGGCCGCCGGGCGCGTGGTGCCTCCGGGACCGAGTCCGAGGCCCCGGCCTGGGCGAGGGACGCGACGGCCCGGCTGCGCAGGCGGCGGGCCAAAGGCTCCGGCACCGCCGACGGCACCACGGGCGAGGGACCCGGCGCGGGCACGACCGGGGAGGGCCGTGGCGACGGTACCGCCACCCTCACGCCGGGCGGCACGGCGCCGCAGCCCCGCGGAGGCGGGGCCCTGCGCGGCCCGGTGGGCTACGGCTCCGGGGTGAGCCGGACCGGAACCCCACAGCTCACGATCACGATCGACCGGGCCGCCACGACGATCCCGTTGCGTGAGGGCGAGACCGAGGCCTCCCTCGACCGGCGGGTCGAGGCCGCCGAGCAGGCGCTGCGGGAGTCCCGCGACCCGAGCACCCGCCAGAGCATCGCCGACGGCGCCCGCACCACCGGGTTCACGCCACCGCCCCCCGGCACGGCCGCCGCCGCGGTGCCGGTCGAGGCGGCCCGGACGCAGGCCCGCGCCTCGCGCACCGCGCTGACCCCCGGTGAACACGTGCCGGGCGGCCGCACCGGCGCGAACGCCGAACCGTACCCGTCGCAGATCACCATGGCGGGCGCCGGGCCCGAAGACGGCGCGGTCAGCACCTCGGGGGCGACGAACCGGTTCACGATGACCCTCGACTACACGGCACTGTCCCTGGCCTACCAGGACGAGGTCTTCAACCGCCTGCAGCCGGTCCAGTACTACTGGGAGATCATCGACGTCACCGGGCTCACCCGACCCGAGGCCGACCGACGCGCCCGGGCCACCGCGGTGGGCGACGGCGAGGGACAGAGCCCGCTGGGCGCCCTCGGCACCAACCTGTCGCGGGACGCCGGCGCCGCCGCCGACGACCAGGCGAAGGACCTCGCCATGATGAGGGAGGAGCACTGGCCGTGGTCGGCCCGTGCCTCGTACCTCATGGTCATCGGCGTGTCGAACAGCGTCCGCATGCTCGGGTCGATCATCGGGAGCTTCGTCGACACGCTCACCCAGCCGCTCAACGAACGGTCCATCGGCTTCGACCGCGAGGGCGACTTCCTCGTGCGCTGCGTGGCCACACCGCAGTGGTCCGACGCGGCGGTCGCCGATCCGGACCACCATGTCCTGCGCGCGTCCAGCGTGTCGGTCCGGCCGGTCCGGATCGCGTCACTCAGCACACGTGCCGCCGAGGCCGCCGACCAGGAGGCGACCTCGCTGGCCGACGCCCGCGCCGAGCTCCGGGCGGCGCTCGCGTCCGCGGATCCCCGCCGTGTCGCCGCGGCCCGCGCCACCCTGGAACGGCTGGTCGCGGCCGGCCGGGCGAGCGGCTTCGACGTCTACACCGGGACCCTCACTGCGCTGCGCCGTCGGCTCGCCGTCGCCCAGCAGCTGCGGGAACACCGCGAGCGGCAGGCTCCGCTCACCGCGCTCTCCGACGAGGAGGTGCTGCTCGACATCCAGCTCCTGCGGAGCGGCCAGTCGGTCTGGGCCTGCATCACCACCACGGAGAACCAGATCGCCCGGTTCGCCGGCGAGGGAGCCGAGCACGAGCACTGGGTGCGGCAGCAACACGGCCGGTTCGCACCGGTCGGCGGGATCGCCGAGTTCCGGCCCCGGCTGGCCCTCGCCAGCGAGGAGAACGGTCAGGTCACCGAGATCCGCACCATGCTCGGCGAGCTCGCGCGGGAGTCCCGCGAGGGGGCGCGCCGCTGGGCCCTGGTCGACATCACCTCCCCCGGCAGCCGCGACGTGTACATCGGGCGCAGCAACCTCCCGGGCCACGCCGGCCACGTCGCCGCGATCCGGGACGCCTTCCGCGAGTTCGCCGAGAACTCCGGCTACGGCCGGGGCAAGCTCGCCATCCGGCTGCCCGAGGAACTCGGCACGGCGCTCGGCGGCCCCGTCCCCGTCGAAGCCGAGATGCAGTCCGCACCGGGGCCCCGCGGGCGGGCCCTCCAGCGGCTGCGGGACCTGGCCACCGCCGCCGAGGTCGCCGGGGTCTTCGCCACCGGAGGCCTCGGGGTCGCCCTCTCGGCCACGGGCGGCATCGCGGGCGCCATCACCGCCGTCGACTCGCTGGCCCGGCGGGCCCGGAGCGGACACGGCTGGGACATCGGGACGGTCTTCGACGTCCTGGGAGCGGTCGGCGGCATCGCCGCCACCATGGGCGTCGGCACGTTCCTGGCCCGAGAGGCCGCCGAGGCCGGGCGCGCGGCCGGTCGACTGCCGAGCTGGATCAACCGGCTGGAGCGGACCGAGCAGGCCCTGCACGTCTACGGCGTCGTCGGCAACGTCCAGCAGCTCATCACCATTCCGGTCCAGCTCGCCACCGAATGGGCCCAGACCGGTCCCGAGGCGGATCTCCCCGAGGGCGAGCGCGCCTCACGGCGGGCGCGGGCTCTCCTCGGCGCACTCAGGTCCGGGGCGATCACCGTCGTATCGATGGGCGGCGGCCTCGGGCACGCGGAGGGCGCCCGGCCGCGCGGCGGCGACGCCGAAGCCCAGGTGCCGACCACCACCGGTCGCCGGGAAGCGCATGCCCCGGCCGACGGCAGCGGGTCACCGCTTCCGCCGGCGCGTGGCGCCACCGAGCCCATGGGTGTCACCGGCGCGATCGAGAAGGGCACCGGCCCCGGCGTCAGCGAGGGCGGGCCCGCCGCGTCCGCGGCCGGCGACATGGTCGCGCAGGCCCGGGCGCTGGGAGCGCGTCGGCTCGCCGCGGACCGGCGGTCCGCCGCCGAACCCGAGCCCGCAGTGCCGGGCGGACCGCACGAGGAGAGCGGCGAGCAACGTACCGCGACCGGAACCGTACGAGGGTCACGGCCGCCGTCGCATGCCGAGGGCGACGTCAACATCGCCGAGCGCGACCTCGCGGTCCGGATCCTCGGGGCGCGGCTCGGCCGGGAACGGCCGCCCGGGCCGGTGGACCCCGCCGCCCGGCCGACCCGGCCGGGGCCCTTCGGCGGCCGGACGGCCTCCGGCGAGCAGGCCGTCGCCACCTACGACCGGGCGGTCGCGGCCGCCGGGGGCGCCGAGGTCGGGCTCTTCTACAACCCGAACACCGGGGAGTTCGCCGTGCAGTCGGGGACCGAGTTCACGGTGCGGCCTCCGGAGGGCGACGGCTGGCAGTCGCTCGTGCACCTGCATCCCAACCCCGAGAACGTCATCGTCCGCCGGATGCCGGCGCCGGCCGACGTCGCGCTGGCCGCCCGTGCCGCCCTGCGCACCGGCAGCCACACCGAGTTCGTGCAGTCGACCCGCCCCGACGGTTCCACCGGCATCACCCGGGTCACCGCGACGACGAATCCGCCGCGGATCGTCGTCGAGGTCCCGGCGGCTCCCGGAGAGCCCGCGCGGCGCATCGAAGTCTCCTCACCGGAGGAGTACAGCCGCGAGTACGGGGCGGAGACCACGCACGTCGACCCGGCGAGCCCGCTGTACGCATGGATCATGCGCGACCTCGACGACTTCTACCGGTGGCGGCGGGAGGACGCCCAGCTCGAGACGGACAGCGCGCCCGCCGACGCGGCGGACCGGCGGCCGGAGGACCGCACTGCCGTGGGGACGACCCGGCGCCCGCGCGCCCAGGCGAAGGCGGAGAACGGGGCCCTTGCGGAGATCGCCCGGCTGCGGGCCGAACTCGACGACTGGCGGCGCACCGCCGGAAGCGATCCGGCCGCCGTTCTGCTCATCGACCACCACCTTGCCGTGCTGCGCGACCTCGAGACAGACGTGCGCCGCGGGGAGAGCGTCAGCGGCGCTCTCACGGACATCCGCCAGGACCTCACGGAGGAGAGGCGCTTTCTCCGTCCGGTGTCCACGGGGCAGGTGGCGGCCCTGGCGGCCCGCTCCCGGCGGGAAGCCAGGAGTTCGCGTGACCGGGAAACGGGGGCCGAGCTCACCCGGATCGCCGACGAGGCGGACCGCGTCGTCGCCCGGATGACCGCCGAACCGGGCTACGACGCCCGGAGCGCCTACGCCGCGCTCGACCGGCAGGCCGACCGCGCCACCCGCCAGGACTACGAGGTCCACGTCGATCTCAGCCAGCCCGGCGAGCGCGCCGAGATGACGGCCTGGTTCGAGACACACCTCGCGCCGCTGAGCAACACCGCGGTCGGTGAACTGCTGGTCCGCGACATCATGCGGCACGTGGCGACCGCCGACGCGCTGACGCTGGGTCAGTCACCGCGTGGCGCGGGCATCCCGGTCGCCGACACCGCCGCCATGCGGCAACAGGTCCTCGAAGGCATCGCCAAGGGGCGCTACAGCCTCGCGTACACCGCGTTGTTCGAGACCGCCGTGCGCGACGCCGCGGCCCATGGCTTCGGGGACGGCTGGCCGAGGACCCCCGACGGCCAGGCCTGGGAGGTGGACCACGTCGCGGAACTGTGGCTCGGCGGAGCCGACGACGCCTCGAACTACCTGGCACTGCCGCCCGTGGTGCACGACCTCAAGTCCGCGATCCTCGGACGCTTCCGCCGTGAGTTCCGCGACCGGGCCACCCGGGGGGAGAGCAGCGACTACCGCTCGACGGACGCCCCCGACCGGCGCCCTCGGAGGTAGCAGGCATCGAGCGCTGCCCGGGCCGGGTACGGCGGGCGGCCGGCGGCGACGTGCTGCCGTCCGGTGCCGGGGCCGTCCGGTGCAGGGGCAGGAGGAAGGCCGCGCGTAGGTTTCAATGTTCAAACGTGTCTCGCTAGGCTGCGGTCATGACCACGACGCCACGCTGGCTGAACCCCGAGGAACGACGGGCGTGGCTCGCCTACGTCCAGTTCTCCACCCACCTGTCGGACCACCTGAACCGCCAGCTGCGCCGCGACGCGGGGATGACCCATGCCGACTACACCCTGCTCGCCAACCTCTCCTCGGTCAAGGATCACAGCCTGACCATGTCCGAGCTGGCCGAACGCCTGAAGATCACCCGGAGCCGTCTCACCCACGCGGTGACCCGTCTCCAGGAGGCCGGCTATGTCGACCGCCGCGAGGACCCCGCCAACCGCCGCAACCAGCACGCCGTCCTCACCCCGGCCGGCATGAGCCTCCTGGAGCGCGCGGCCCCCGGTCATGTCGAGGCGGTCCGCCGGGCCGTCTTCGACGTCCTCACCCCCGAGCAGGTGACCCGGTTCGCCGACATCGGCGAGGCCGTGAACACCGCCCTCCAGCGCATGGACGCCGACAGCGACGAGCAGGAGGCGCTGCCCTGGCGGCGCCGTTAGCGCGGAGCCCACCGCGGCGGTACGGCCCGTAAGCCCCGGGGCCCGCCGCGGACGTCGTATCCGCAGCGGGCCCCGGGGCGCCGGCCGGTGTGGGCCGGGGAACGGTCAGGCCTCGTCCTTGCCCTCCGGTGCCAGCAGGATCGCCGTGTTGGTGTGGTGCGCCACGGCGTCGCTGACCCGCGGGTCGAACAGCGCCTCGACGGAGTTCCGGTGGTGCGGGCTCAGGACGATGAGATCGGCCGCGAACTCCTCGGCGGTCTCCGCGATGGCCGCCGCGACCTGCGTGGTCAGCCCCCTGACGAGGGTCCCCTCGGCCTTCACGCCCTGGTCGCGCAGCGCCGTCAGCGCCTCGTCCAGGACGGCCTGGGCCTCGGAGTCCTCCTCCAGGGGCACGACCGCGGCGACGGAGGCGGCGGAGGCGATGACGTGTATGACGCGGACCTCGGCGTTCGTCAGCTGCGCCAGCTCGCCGGTCAGCCGCACGGCGGAGCGGCGGGCGGGGCTGGGGTCGACGGCGACCAGGATGCGCTGGAACACGGACACGGTGTTTCCCCTTCCGGGGGCCTGGAAGGTCTGCTCGGTGGTCAGGGACGCCGGATCACGGCGTGACGGGTCGGCGCTTCCGGCGCCGAACGAGTTCTTCCAGCCCCACCCTGTGATCATCTCACCGGCCTCCGGCGCTACGGACGGCGGCCCGTGTAACAGCCACTGAACTGCCGAGAGCCGGACGGTATCGGCGACGCGGCCGAACCCGCGGCCCCCCTTCACCGCATGACGTCTTCACCGCATGACGTCGACGAGGTGCGGCACGACGCGGGTCAGCCGGGTCACGCCCCACAGGATCAGCCCGGCCCCGGCCACCTCGGGCAGCAGCCACCACCCGGTGCGGACCGACTCGTCGAACAGGGCGACGCCCAACAGCAGACTGACCGCCGCGTCGCCGATCGTCAGCGCGGGCTGGGAGGCCACGAGCGGACCGGCCTGCAGCGCGTTCTCCAGGAGCAGCAGCGCCGCGATCCCGGTGAGCGCGAAGCCGTACGTCTGCCAGGTGGTGAGGAACGCGCCGAGGCCCCCGTCGGCGAGGCGACCGGTGGCCGACTTCATCAGGGCGGCGGTCAGCGCGTTGCCGATCGCCGCGCCCGAGGCCAGGGCCGCCGCGCGGAACAGCGGCGACGAGGACGACCGTACGAGCAGCACCGCGACGGCGATGGCGCCCAGGGTGAGGGCGAGAGCCGGGATCCAGCGCTGCATCGACGCCTGCTGGCGGCCGCCGGACGGGGCCGCCGCGGTGAGCAGCAGCGCCAGGCCCGCCACCACCACCGCGATCGTCCGCCAACCCTCCGGGCTCGGCCGGCGGTGCATCAGCGGAATGGCGATCAGCAGCGCGAACGGCAGTTCCAGCATGAACAGCGGCTGGACCAGCGCCATCGGCCCGTTGACCAGGGCGAGCGCCTGGAAGACCGCGGCGCCCGCCACCCCGGCGATACCGATGGCCCAGGCGGGGCGCCGTACCAGCACCAGCAGCAGGCGCAGTCCGCTGCGGCCGGGCACGGTGGACGCGGCCTTGCGCTGGAAGGCCGTGCCCGCCGCGTTGCTGACGGCACCCAGGACGGCGAAGAGCACGGCGAGCACCATGATTCCAGCATGCCTGCTGCGCCCCGACCGCTCAGCCCCGGAACGCCTGGGCCGGTGGCCCGGGGCGGGGCTACGGCCGGAGCACGATCTTGCCCTGGGGATGGCCCTGCTCCAGCTCCCGGAACGCGTCCTGGACCTGTGCGAGCGGGTGGACGCGGGCGATCGGGACGTCCAGCCCGCCCCGTGCGGCGAGGCGCGCGAGTTCGCCGACCACGACCGCGCTCGCGGCCGCGCCCTCCCCGTAGGTCCGTGCGCCGACCCTGGCCGCGGCCTGCCAGTCCCGGATCGTGTTGATCCGTTCGGGTCGTACGCCCAGGTCCACGGCCAGGTCCACGTAGCCGTCGCCGAAGGTGTCGATGAACGCGTCGATGCCCTGGCCGCCTGCGGCCTTCCGGATCCCCTCGGCCGCGCCCTCCCCGTAGGCGACCGGGACGATGCCGTGGTCCGCGAGCCAGGCGTGGTTGCGTTCGCTCGCCAGCCCGATGACGTTGGCGCCGCGCCGTCGCGCGAGCTGTACGGCGAGCGACCCCACGCCGCCGGCCGCGCCGGACACCACGACGGTCTCGTCCGGCTGGGGGTCCACCGCGAACACCGTCGCGTACGCGGTCGTCCCGGCCACGTACAGCGATCCGGCCACCTCCCAGGGCAGTCCCTCGGGGCGGGACACCAGGTTCACGTCGTCGGCCACGACGTACTCCGCGTGGCTCGCCCTGCGATGGGTGAAGCCGAGGACCTCGTCGCCCACCGCGAAGCCGCGCACCTCGGGACCGGTCTCCACCACCACGCCCGCCAGATCGCTGCCCTGTCCGGAGGGAAACGTCGCGGGCCAGCGGCCGTGCCGGGCGCCCTCGCGGATCATCGCCTCACCGGGCTGGATCCCGGCCGCGCGGACCTCGACCAGTACCTGCCCAGGCCCGGGCACCGGCCGCTCGACCTCCTCGACCCGCAGTACATCGATCCCGCCGTACGCGTGGAACCGCACCGCCTTCATCGCGTGATCACCGCTCTTCCTCACTGGGACAAGCCTCGGCCGACGAGCCGTCGGCCGGTGACCCACCGACCGCGGCTTGGCGTTCAACGACCCGGTACCGGCAGTCTCTTCCCGCTTCTCCCGGCCCGGCGATGCGGTTTTCGAGGCGTGCGCGTACGTCAGGCGAGCCGCTCGGCGAGGGGGTCGCCGGCCAGGAACGCGGCCAGTTCCGTCCGGTCGGGCGCCGTGGCCGGGCCGCGCCGGGTCACCGCGCAGGCCGCCGCCGCGTTGGCGCCGCGCGCGGCCGTCAGCGGATCGAACCCCTGGCCGAGCAGGGCGAGGAACGCCCCGACGTGCGCGTCGCCCGCCCCGTTGCTGTCCACGGCGGTGACCGGGAAACCCGGTACGTGCACGGGCGGTCGACCCGGGGTGGCCAGCCAGCAGCCGTCCTTGTCGGCCCGTACGAGCACCCCCGCCCCGGGAGCCAGCCGCTGCCCGAGCTCCGCCGCCGCGGTCCGGGGGTCCGCGTGCCCGGTCATGATGCGGGCCTCGCGGGCGTTGGTGCTGAGCCAGTCGGTGCGGGCCAGCACGGGCGCGAGGACGCTCTCGGGGACGTCGGCGACGAGAGGTCCCGGATCGAGACAGAGGACGCTGCCGGCGGGCAGCGCGGCGGTGAGGCCGGAGAGCAGCGGGCCGTTGCCCGGCAGGGCCAGTCCGTAGCCGGAGAGCTGGACGAGGTCGTCGGGGCGCAGCCGGGTCCGGACCGCGGCCACGTCGGCCGCCGTCAGTGTGGCCTCGGCGCCGAAGCTGGTCACGAAGGTGCGCTCGCCGCCCGAGTCGACCAGAGCCACCGTGAAGCCGGTGTCGAGGTCCGCGCGGGCGGGCAGCAGCGTGCCGATGTCCTCCGCGGCCAGCGCCGCGCGCACCAGGTCGCCGTGCGGTCCCGTGCCGTGCACACCGGCGTAGACGGCCTCCGTGCCCAGGCGGCGGGCCGCCACCAGGGTGTTGAAGCCGCCGCCGGCGGTCGTCCCGGTGTGGGTGCCGGCGACGTCGCCGCCGCGTTCGGGCAGCGCGGGGATCTCGATCACCACGTCGGCGATCACGTTCCCGGCGAGGACGACCCTCCTGCTCATCGGCCCGCTCCCTGGAGACGGGCGGCGGCGGGTTCGCCGCTGTCACCCCGGGCGGGGGTGGCACGTCGGCCGCACAGCGCGTACACCGCGGCGGCGACGGCCATCGAGACGGCCCAGCCGAGGCCGTTGACGCCGAGCCAGGTGTCCGAGAGCGGGCCCGCGAACCAGACGTCGTCCGCGCTGGTCGACGCCTTGGTGAAGAGCAGGCCGGCGACGATGGCGAGTGCCCAGCCGAGGACCGCGGGCAGCCGGAAGCCGCGCGAGTACCAGTAGGCGCTGGACCGGGTGGTGTCCATCAGGGCCCGCGGGTCGTAGTCGCGGCCGCGCAGCGAGTCCACCGCGATCACCCCGATCCAGGCCGAGATGGGCACGGCCAGCAGTGTCAGGAAGGTCGAGAACGGCCCGTAGAAGTCGTCGGCGACCAGCATGAAGTAGATGCCGCCCGCGAACATCAGCACCACGTCGAGAGCGACGGCGTAGGCGCGTGGCACCCGGAGCCCGAGGGTGATCATCGTGAGTCCCGCGGAGTACGTGGAGAGGTGGTTCGACATCAGCAGTCCGCCGAAGGCCGCGACGAGGTACGGGACCGCCATCCACGAGGGCAGCATCGCGTTGACCGCGGCGACCGGGTCGGAGGCGGTGGCCAGCGTCCGGTCGCCCGCGGAGAGCAGCGAGCCGAGCGAGATCAGCAGCACCAGCGGGATGCCCGCGCCGAACGCCGAGGCCACCACGAGCCGGTGGCCCGGGATCGCCCGCGGCAGGTAACGGGCGTAGTCCGCACCGGCGTTGGCCCAGCCGATACCCGTGCCCGAGGCGATGAAGCCCACCCCGGCGACCACCGCGCTGGCCGGACCCGCCGGGGCGTCGAGGACCTTGGTCCAGTCGACGGTCGAGATCAGGAAGCCCATCACGACCAGGTTCAGGATCCCGAAGACGACCGTGGCCCACTTGTTGATCCACATGATGGTGGCGTGGCCGAGGCCGCTGATGAGCAGCGTGCAGGCGATGAAGACCAGCAGGCAGACCAGCGTGAGCACGGTGTTCTTCCGGACGCCGAACGCCGTGTCGAGCAGTGCCAGAAGCGCGTAGGCGGCGGTGGTCGTGGAGATGGTCTCCCAGCCGACCCGGCTGAGCCAGGTGATCAGGGTCGGTCCCGCGTTGCCCCGCTGTCCGAAGACCGCCCGGGACAGCGTGAGGGCCGGCGCGCCGCCCTTCTTGCCGGCCAGACTCAGGGCGCCGACGAGGGCGAACGAGCCGAAGGAAGCGAGGACGGCCACGAGGACCGCCTGCCAGATGTCGAGGCCGCGGAACGCCACCAGGGTGGCCCCGAGCGGCAGTCCGAGGATGCTGATGTTGGCGGCGAACCAGGTCCAGAACATCTGGCCGGCATGGCCGTGCCGCTCACTGTCGGGGACCGGTTCGATCCCCCGGGTCTCGACGGTACCGACGCGATCGTTCGTCTTCGAAACGGCCATGACGGAACCTCCTTGCGGGGTGCGGAAGGGCGGGTGGCGGGGTGGAGCGTCGGTCGGCGACGGAGCGGAGCGCTGGTCGGCGAAGCGGGGTGTCGTGCGGCGAAGCGGAGTGTCCGTCGGCGCAGCGGGTGATGGGTCAGCGCAGCGGAGTGCGGTTCAGCGCAGAGGGGTGTCGGTCGGTGGAGCGGGGTGTCGGGCGGCGGGGGCCAGGGCGGTTCAGCGGTAGGCGAGCAGGCGGGCCGTCAGGGGTTCCAGATCGAGGGAGTTGACGGTGCGCAGCGTGCGGACGGCGTCGGCGGGCAGCGCGGAGAGCCCGGCGACCGAGCCGGCGACGGCGCCGGCGATCGCCCCGATGGTGTCGCTGTCGCCGCCGAGGTTGGCGGCGAGCAGCGCGGTCCGCCACGGGTCGCCGTCCGCCAGCGCGAGTACCGCGAAGGCGGCGGGCACCGACTCCTGGCTCGCCACGCTGGTGCCGACCAGCGCCACGACCCGGTCCAGGGCCTCGGCCTCGGTGCGGCCCCGGACCAGCTCCCGGGCCCACTCGATCCGGGCGGCGATGTCCGCCCCGGCGATCCAGTGCCCGCGCCGCGCACCGGCACGGGCGGCGGACACGGCGGCGGTGACGGCCTCGTCGAGCGAGCCGCCGCCGACCCCGGTGCTGACGGCCGCGGCCACGGCGGCGGCGCCGGCGATGCCGATGGTCGTGTCGTGGGTGACCTGGCAGGACTCCACGACACGGTCGACGAACGCGTCGAGCGGGTCGGCGGCGAAGGCGATCCCCACCGGGGTGACGCGCATCGCGGCGCCGTTCGTCGTACCGGTGCGGCCCGCCTCCCGCGGCGGGACACCGCGGGCCACCGCGTCCAGCGCGGCCTTGGTGGACGGGCCGAGGAGGTCGAAGGACCCCTTGGCCTTCATCTCCTTCTCCCAGTCGAGCAGTTCGTGGGCCAGCCGCAGCGGATCGATCCGGCCGTCCCCCTCGACAAGGAGCCGGCCGACGACGACGGCCTGGTCGGTGTCGTCGGTGACGGACCCGGCGGGCATGCCCGCGCTGACCGGGTTGTCGGCACGGGCGGCCTCGAAGCCGGTGACGGCGCCGTACACCCGTACGACGTCCGCCCTGGACATCACCTGCGTGGGCATCCCGAGGGCGTCACCGAGGGCGAGCCCGTAGAAGGCGCCCAGGGCGCGGTCGAGTCGGTCGGTCACGAGCGGTCTCCGTTGCCCGAGCGGACGTGCAGTTCGAAGCGGGCGGGGTCGAGGAGGCTGCCGACCTGCTCGACCACCGAGCCGTCGGCGGCCCGGTACACCTGGTCGAGGCGGAGGAAGGACTCGCCGGGGGAGCGGTGCAGCACGGCGGCCTCGGCCTCCTCCAGCCCGCGTACCGAGACGACACCCTCGCCGGAGTCGCTGACCCGGCCCGCCGCGATCAGCGCCCGGCTCAGCGAACCGCCGTCGAGCCCGCGCTCCGGCAGCCCGGCAAGCCCCTCGGTCACCGGCACCCGGCTGCGCTCCAGCGACACACCCCGCCCGTCGGGCAGCCGCCGGACCCGGTCCAGGGCGAGGAACGCGTCGGACGCGAGCGCGAGCCGGGCGGCCAGCTCCGGATCGGTGATCTCCTCGAAGCGGAGGATCTCGGTCGTCAGCTCGGAGCCCTGCGCGGCCAGCGCCCGGGTCCAGCCCAGGCGGTTGTCGAGCGGGGTTCCGTCGAAGGTGACGAACGAGCCGATGCCCGCGTGGGTGGCGATGAGGCCCTCCTCGCCGAGAACCTGCAGAGCCTGCCGAAGGGTGGTGCGGCTGACGCCGAACCGCTCTCTGAGCGCGTGCTCCCCGGGGAGCCGGCTGCCGTCGGCATGGACCCCGGCTCGGATCTCGTCGGCGAGAACTCGGGCGATGCGATAGTGCTTGTGAACCTGTCCAGGCATGTCTAGACAGTAAGTGAACAAGTCCCGGTGGTCCAGAGGTTCCGGCCCGCTCTCTAAACTTGACTCTGTCAAAACTGGGCGGTTATGTTCGATGTGTGCCGAGGTGGCGAGACCCCGTCGGCGCACAACCGTCACGCACCCCACCGCACAAGCGAGTGGGCCGTCTCATCGGGAAGCGACATGCACTGTTACGACTGCGCCCAGGCGGGGCGTCACGACGCCAACGGGATCGGCGCCTGCACCCGCTGCGGCCTCTTCACCTGCGCCGACCACTCCCGGGTCGTGCAGACCACCGTCCAGCGCCCCATCGGGGTGATCCCCATGACGAGCACCCTTCCGTCCCGGCGCCTGGTCTGCGGCACCTGCCGTACGGCGGAGGCTCCCTAGAACTGACCGGGTCAACTCTGGTTGTATCGTGCACTCACAGGGCGGAACGGTCGGTATGCCGTAGGAGAGCGAAATGACCATGGAGCAGCTTGCGGGCGACCTGCTCAAGCGCAAGGGTCTGCGCAGCACGGCCCAGCGCCGGGCCGTGCTGACCGCGCTGCAGGGCCGTCCGCACTCCACGGCGGCCGATCTCGAGACACGCATCGGCACGGACCGGGCCGCGGCCGGCGGACTCTCCCGGCAGGGCCTCTACAACGTGCTGGAAGACCTGACGAAGGCACAGCTGGTCCGCTGCATCGAGCCCGCCGGTTCGCCCGCCCGGTACGAGCTGCGGGTCGGCGACAACCACCACCATCTCGTCTGCCGCCGGTGCGGTCTGATCGAGGACGTCGACTGCAGCGTCGGCGCGGCACCGTGCCTCACCCCCGACGAGGACAAGGGCTTCGCCGTCGACGAGGCCGAGATCACCTGGTGGGGACTGTGCGCGCAGTGCCGCCAGGCCACCGCGCAGCAGTAGCTCCCGCCGAGCCGGCTTCGAGTGACGCAGCTCACCCCGCTGTGCCCGCCGATCCAGGAATGCGCGCTCGCCGCGTCACGCTGCAACGTTCTAGGGGTGGACTGGGCAAGGGCGCTCGGTGCGGCCGGTCACGGAGGGTGGGGACACCATTCGGTCCCGTCCCGCTTTCCCCTCCCCGAACCCGCCGTCCCCGAAAGGTTCCCCCGCTCACCATGCCTCTGGCTCTGCTGGCCCTTGCCGTCGTCACGTTCGGCATCGGCACCACCGAGTTCGCCACCATGGGCCTGCTGCCCCAGATCGCCGACGGCGTCGGAGTGTCGGTGCCGCATGCCGGCAACCTCGTCTCCGCCTACGCCCTCGGCGTCGTCGTCGGCGCCCCCGTCCTGACCGGTATCGGCGCGCGCATACCCCACAAGCGGCTGCTGCTCCTGCTGACCGGGCTGTTCGTCGTGGGCAACACGGCGTCCGCGCTGGCCCCGAACTTCGGCCTGCTGTTCGCCGCCCGCTTCCTGGCCGGACTGCCGCACGGCGCCCTGTTCGGCGTGGGTGCCGTCGTCGCCTCCCGGCTGGTGCCCGCCGACCGCGCGGCCCGCGCGGTCTCCCGGATCTTCCTCGGCCTCACCATTGCGAACATCGTCGGCGTCCCCGCCGGCACCGCCCTCGGCCAGCATCTGGGCTGGCGCTACGCCTACTGCGCGGTCTCCGTCATCGGCCTCGTGGCGCTCCTCGCACTCGCCCTCCTCGTGCCCCACCAGCCGCGCGGCCCGCAGGCGGGCATCCGGCAGGAGCTGCGGGCGATGGGCAACCGGCAGGTCTTCATCGGCCTGGCCACCGCCGTCGTCGGGTTCGGCGGCTTCTTCGCCGTCTACAGCTACCTCGTCCCCATGCTCACGCACCTGACGGGCCTCTCCGACGCCTCGACCACCTGGGTCCTCGCCCTCTACGGCGTCGGCATGACCGCCGGCACCCTGCTCGCCGGCCCCCTCACCGACCGCGCCCTGCGCCCGACGCTGTACGCCGGGATCATCCTGCTGGGGGCGGCACTGGTGACGTTCTACTTCACCGTCCACAGCACGGTCCCGGCCCTGGTGACGGTCACCTTCATCGGCGCGATGGGCGCCCTCATCACCACGCCCGTCCAGATGCTCCTGATGATCAACGCGAAGGAAGCCCCGACGATGGCGGCGGCCTCCAACCACTCCGCGTTCAACATGGCCAACGCGGCCGGGGCCTGGCTCGGCGGCCTGGTCATCTCGGCCGGCTGGGGCTGGGCCGCGCCCAATCTGGTCGGCGCGGTCCTCGCGGTGGCCGGCCTGGGGCTGGCGGTCACCGGCGGCCTCCTGGACCGCGGCGGGCGCCCCTCGAAGGTGGTCACCGGCAAGGACACCGCGGAGCCGGCGCAGACCGCCGCACCCGCACCGGACCTGACAGCATCGAACCTGACCGAGCCGGACCTGACCGAGCCGAACCGGGGGTGAGCCGCCGGCCGGGGCGGTGGTCCACCCGCCGCCCCCGGCCGGCAGCCGCTCACTGGCCCGGCGTGAGGATGTACGTGTTCAGGGTGCCCACCGCGGTCAGCGGAGTGGGCGACCCGGTGTCGTAGCGGTCCACGGCCACGTAGTTGGGCTTCTTCCGGGCGGCCGGGGTGCAGAAGTTCTGCGCCCGGTTGAGGATCTTGCCGTTGTCGGTGGAGGCGGTGCCGGCGATGGGATAGTCCCGGAAGTGGTTCATCACGAACAGCGGGTGGAAGGCCGACGAGTCCGTGGTGAGCGGTCTGCCGGTGCCCCAGCGGCTGTAGCAGGACCAGTCGGAGGAACCGAGGCCGGCGCCCATCGACCAGTAGTTCTCCACGGTCCACTCGCGCTGGTACATCACGCCGAACGTGTCCCGGGTGGTCCAGCCGTTCGCGGTGTCGCTCGCCCGGGTCCGGTCGCTGAAGATCAGCAACTGCTTTCCGCGGGCCGCGAGATCGGCCATCGTGGGCCAGCCCTTGGTGGCCACGCCCTCCTGGTCGGGCCGGTACAGCACGTCGGACAGGCCGCTGACGCCGGCGAGGGACGACTTCAGCACGTCGGAGGAGGCGTAGTCCTCCAGGAAGACGGTGGCGAACTGGCCGGGGTTGGCCTTCAGGAAGTCGACGATCCGCTGCAGGTCGGTGGCGAGCGGGACCGGGCTGCTGACGCCGTCGCAGCTGTTGTGGCAGAGCACGGCCTGGCCGGAGACCGTGTAGTCGTCGAGCATGAACCCGCGCACCCCGTCGGACAGCTGCCGGCTGATGCCGTAGTTCTGGTTGGGGAACAGGCTGACCGGGAAGGACGCGAAGTTGCCGTCCGAGCTGTTGGCGAAGGCGTTGTGGGCGGTCAGGAAGGTCACCTGGTCCAGCGTGCGGGTGTCGGCGGAGGGCATCGCCGAGGTCGCGTACGAGACCGGGGTGAGGTACCAGCGGGCGAGGTCGCCGGAGGAGCCGACCTGTACGGCGGCCGAGTCGGACGACGAGCCGGTGAGGTACTGGGAGGTGCCGGGGACGGTGACGGAGTAGGTGCTGTCGGCGCCCGCGGTGACCGTCCAGGTGGTGCCGTCCGCGCCGCAGGCGGCGGTGACCGCGGCGGTGCCGTTGCGCCCCAGACAGGTGCCGGACTCGTCGGCGTTCTGGAGCTGGTAGCCACCGCTGACCGCGACGGCGGTCCACTGCTGGTGGTCCTCGTTGCCCTTGGGGTTGTGCGCGGCCACGGTGCCGCCGCTGTCGGCGGCGTTGAGGCCGGTCACGTAGTTCTGGAGGTAGACCGAGGCCGTCGGGACCGCGGCCGACGCGGTGCCCGGGAGGAACACGGGCGCCGACAGGGCGAGGACGGCGGAACAGCACAGGACGCGCATGGGGCGCAGACGCACGGGGGGTATCCCTTCGCTGTGGCAGGAGTTGCCGATGGTGACAGAGCCATGACTTACCGGCCGGAAGGCGTTCCGCGCCAGTCGTCCCACCTGAATTCCGCGTCACACAACGGAACTTGACGCTACGTCACCAGAGCGCACGGCCTGCTGGAAGCGCACGGCCTGCGAGAAGCGCACGGGGCAAGTCCGGCCGTCCGCCGATGCGGTTGGGGGCAGGGTGGGGGAAGGTGGGAAGGTGGTGGACGGGGCGGGCGCGCAGGCACCGGCGAACGCCTCGTCGTCACCGTGATCCACGCCGTCGTCCGGAATGAGGCAGTCATGACAGGACCCGAGGCCGAGGCCGAGAAGGAGATCCTCGGCCGCATCGCCGAAATGATCAGCCAGGAGAAGGACCTGCGTGACCGCCTGGCACAGCAGGAGATCGACGGGACCACCGAGCACGCCCGTCTGGCGCGCCTGGAGACGGAACTCGACCAGTGCTGGGACCTGCTCCGCCAGCGCCGCGCCAAGGTCGAGGCGGGCCAGGACCCCGGTGAGGCGAACGTCCGCCCGGCGTCCCAGGTGGAGCGCTACCTGTCCTGAGGCCGCACCGGCCCGACCCGCCAGGAGGGCGGCACCCCGGTGCGGGGGCCGACAGGGACTGGACGTGCCGCTCCCCGGCGGCGATCGTGGCCGGTATGAACGATCACCACACGGCGCCCGGCGGTGCCACCGGAGCGGAGGAGGCCGTGCCCGACGCGGACTCGCACGAGGAGACCGGCGAGATCCGCCGCTTCCGGGAACGGCTCGGGCTCCCCGGACTGGTCGACGTGCACACCCACTTCATGCCCGAGCGGGTCCTGCACAAGGTCTGGAACTACTTCGACACGAGCGGACCGCTGATCGGCGACCTGGGGTGGCCCATCACCTACCGCAAGGAGGAGGCCGAACGCACCGCCCTCCTCCGGGAGTTCGGCGTCCGCTCCTTCACCGCGATGCTCTACCCGCACAAGCCCGGCATGGCGGCCTGGCTGAACACCTGGGCCGCCGACTTCGCCCGTCGCACCCCCGACTGCCTGCACACGGCGACCCTGTTCCCCGAGCCCGGCGTCGAGACGTACGTCCGTGCGGCCGTCGAGGCGGGCGCCCGGGTGTTCAAGGCACATGTACAGGTGGGCGGGTACGACCCGGCCGACGGACTCCTCGATGCGACCTGGGGACTGCTGGCCGACGCCGGGATCCCCGTGGTGATCCACTGCGGCTCCGGTCCCGCCCCCGGCAAGCACACCGGCCCCGGTCCGATCGCGCGGGTACTGGCACGGCATCCGAGGCTGCGGCTGATCGTCGCGCACATGGGGATGCCCGAGTACGAGGAGTTCCTCGGTCTCGCCGAGCGGTACGAGGAGGTGCGGCTGGACACCACGATGGGGTTCACCGACTTCACCGAGCGGTTCATGCCGTTCCCGACCCGGGCCCTGCCCCGCGTCGCCGCTCTCGGCGACCGCGTCCTGCTCGGCTCCGACTTCCCCAACATCCCGTACCCCTACGTGCACCAACTCCACGCCCTGGAGCGACTGGAGCTCGGCGACGCGTGGCTGCGGGCGGTGTGCCACGACAACGCGGCACGCCTGTTCCGGCTGTGACCGCGACACGCCCATCGCGTGGCGGAACACCGGGCCGCGGTCAGGCCGGCGGCGGTCCGGGCGCGGCGACGACGGCGATTCCCGCCTCGCCGCTCTCGAACAGGCTCACCAGCTCGGCCAGGCCGACCGGTCCGTCACGGTGCTCGATGCTGTGGCCGATCAGCGCGACGGGCTGTTGGAAACCGTCCCGCTCCGGGGGTACGAAGTCGGTGACGGCCTCCCGGCGCACGAGCACGACCAGCTCTCCGCCGCCTGGATCGCGGGGGAGCCGGTCGAGGTGTGCACGCAGCGCGGCCGGACGCGACGTCAGATCCTGGGCGAGGACGTCCCGGCGGGCCAGCAGGGACACCGAGAGCCGCTCGCCGGTCCGTTCGTACCGGGCGGAGAGATCCTCCGGCAGCAGGTAGAACACTCCGGCCTCACCCTCGTGTCCCCGGTTCAGCAGCATGCAGGCCATCTGCTCGGCCGGATCGGCGGACCTGTGATCGAGGTCGAGGATCACTTCCGGGGTGTCCGGGTCGAGTGAGGGGATCGCGCTGATCCACATGCGGTCGGAGCCGTCCATGCCGGGCATTCAAGCACACCGCTCCACGGGCTCACCGGCCTGCTCACGCCCCGATGAACCGCACCGTCTCGGCCACCTCGGCCCGGCCGGTGCGGACCGGTGGCGTACCCGCCCGCTCGAAGCCCACCGCGAGACCGCACAGCAGGACCAGCCCGTCCTCGGCCCCGACCAGTCGGCCGACGGTCTCGCGGTACATCGTCCACATCACCTGGGGGCAGCTGTGCAGCCCTTCCGCCCTGAGCAGCAGCATGACCGTCTGCAGGTACATCCCGGCGTCCGCCCACTGTCCGGGGCCCATCGCCCGGTCCAGGTAGCAGAACAGCACGACCGGCGCCCCGAACGCCCCCGAGTTCAACGCGGCGATCTTCACGGGCCGTTGCGGATCCTGGCGCTCGATGCCCAGCGCCGCGTACCGCTGGTCGGCCGCGGCGGCGAAGCGGTCCAGATACGGCGGGCCCAGTTCGGCCGGGTACATCGGGTACTCGCGTTCGTCGCCCGGGTCCCCCGCCAGGGCCCTGGCCGTCGCCCGCCGCTTCAGCTCGGCCAACGGCTCGCCGGTCACGACGTACACCTGCCAGGGCTGGAGGTTCCCGCTCGACGGCGCCCGCCGTGCCGCGGCCAGCACCCGGTCGAGCACCTCCCGCGGCACCGGCTCGTCGCTGAACGCGCGCACCGCCCGCCGGCTGTCCACGGCCTCGTACACGTCCACGTCCACTCGTCCTTTCGAGACGGCCCCCGACGGGCCGCGGAACTACGGAAGTTCGACGCTGACGAGACTGTGCAGCAGGGTGCGCAGATGCCCCGGCATGTCGATCGCGTCCGGACTGAGCAGCCACTGGATCTGCAGGCCGTCGATGAACGCGATCAGATCCGCCGCCAGCCCCGCCGGCGCCACGTGCGGACGCAGCAGACCGCGACGCGCCAGGTCGTCGACGGCCGACTGCATTTCCCGGCGGGCACGTTCGTAGCGTTTCACGAAGTACGGGCGCGCCGGGTGGTCGGCCGCGGTGGCCTCGCTCGACAGCACCGCGAACAGGCTCACGATCAGCGGGTTGGCCTGGTTGTGGGTGACGAGCCGGATCATGCTGGCGAAGTACTCCAGGCCGTCCTGGGTGACCGCACCCGACTGGAAGAAGTGCTCGTCGTCCTGGCGCTCGCGCTCCTCCAGGACCGCCTCCAGCAGCGACTCCTTGGTGGGGAAGTGATGCAGCAGGCCCGCGCGTGAGACACCGCAGGCGGCGGCCAGCTGCACCATGCTCGCGTTGCGGTAGCCGACCTGCCCGAACGCGGTGAACGCGGCCTCGATGATCTGGGCGCGCCGCCGCTCCCCCTTGGGGTAGTTCCGTGGGGCCGTCCCCTGCCGCGCCGCGTCCCGTGCCATGAACGAGATGCTAACGACCCCTAGAAACCGTCAGCCCTGTCGGTATTCTGTTTCCCGGCCGCCCGCGCCGAGAGGAGTCCCCATGTCGACACCGCAGATGTCGGTTCAGCTCTACTCCGTACGCCATGCCCTACAGGCCGACCAGGACGCGGCCCTCGGCCGCCTGGCCGCCCTGGGCCTGACCAATGTCGAGGCCTTCGACTTCGTGCACCGCGCCGAGGAACTCGCCGCCGCACTCGCCCGGCACGGCCTGTCCGCGCCCACCGGGCACGCCGGCTTCCTGTCGCCCGACGGGGCGTCCGCGGCCTCCCTGGACGAGACGTTCCGGGCCGCCCGCCGGCTGGGTGTGGAGATCCTCTTCGACCCGTTCGTCCCCGCCGCCCGGTGGGCCGACGAGGAGGAGATCGCCCGCACCGCCGCCCTCCTGAACGACGCCGCCGAACGGGCGGCCGACCACGGACTCCGCGTCGGCTACCACAACCACTCGCAGGAGTTCGTGCACACGGTCGCCGGCGTCAACGCCTTCGACTGCTTCGCCGACCGGCTGAACCCGGAAGTCGTCCTGGAGATCGACCTGTTCTGGGCCTCGGCCGGCGGCAACGACGTCGTCGCCCTGCTGGACCGCCTCGGTTCCCGGGTGGGTGCCCTGCACGTGAAGGACGGCCCCGTCATCGACGACCCGTTCACCTCGGGCGCCCCCTTCGACCCGGCCGACACCGGCCAGGTCGCCCCCGGCCGCGGCCGGATACGGCTGGACGACGCGCTGTCCGCGGCCCCGCACGCCGAGTACGCCGTCATCGAGTTCGACCACTACGACGGCGACATCTTCGAGGGCATCGCGGCGGGCGTCACCTACCTCAACGGGAAGGGCATCGCCTGATGGCGGCACGGAACCCGATCGGCGTCGGCGTCATCGGCGCCGGCAACATCAGCGACCAGTACCTGACCAACCTCACCAGGTTCCCCGACCTGCGGGTGGCCGTCGTGGGCGACCTCGACACCACGCGCGCCGAGACCCAGGCCCGCAAGTACGGCGTCGCGGAGTGGGGAACCGCCGCGGACGTCCTCGCCCACCCGGACGTCGA
The DNA here is from genome assembly GCF_040643955.1 of Streptomyces sp. NPDC047061. NCBI lineage: Bacteria > Bacillati > Actinomycetota > Actinomycetes > Kitasatosporales > Streptomycetaceae > Streptomyces > Streptomyces sp. NPDC047061. Next base: position 55,584 of record NZ_JBEYVI010000038.1, on the reverse strand, counting down.
GATCGTCGTCAACCTGACCGTCCCCGCCGTCCACGCGGAGGTCAGCTCGGCGATCCTCGCCGCGGGCAGGCACGTCTGGTCCGAGAAGCCCATCGCGGTGGACCGCGCCGACGCACGGGCCCTGCTCGACCAGGCGGCCGCGGCCGGCCTCAGGATCGGGGTCGCCCCCGACACGATCCTCGGCCCCGGCCTGCAGACGGCCCTGCGGGCGGTCGCCCGCGGCGACATCGGCACCCCGCTGTCCGCGCAGACCGTCATGCAGTACGCGGGACCCGACCTGTGGCACCCCGCCCCCGAGTTCCTCTTCGCCAAGGGCGCCGGGCCTCTCTTCGACATGGGCCCCTACTACCTCACCGCCCTGGTCTGCCTGTTCGGCTCGGTGACCCGGGTCGCCGCGCTCGGCTCTACCGCCCGCGAGGTCCGTACCGTACGCAGCGGCGAGCGGGCGGGCACCGAGTTCGAGGTGGCCGTCCCCACCCACGTCTCCGCACTCGCCCGGTTCGAGGGAGGCGGCGTCGGCCAGAGCGTGTTCAGCTTCGACTCCCCGCTCACCCGCACCGGATACGTCGAGATCACCGGCACCGAGGGCACCCTGGTCCTGCCCGACCCCAACACCTTCGCGGGCGAGGTCAGGATCACCCGGATCCCGCAGCGGGGCCGCGATCCCGAGTGGGAGACCGTCACCCCCGTGGGCATCGAGGCCGGCCGCGGTCTCGGCGTCCTGGACATGGCGCGAGCGCTCCGCGGCGGAGGCCCGCACATCGCCACCGGGGAACTCGGTTACCACGTCCTGGACACCATGACGTCCATCGACGAGGCCGTCGCCTCGGGCGAGACCGTCCGGATCGCGAGTGCCGCCCCCGCGACACCCCTGGTCCCGGAAGACTGGGACCCCTTCGGGGCCACTGCCTGAGGCGGCCACTGCCTGCCGCGGACGCCTCCTATGCTCCTGTTGCCCCGTCCTCCCGCCGTGGGAGGACGGGGCAGCGGCAGGCCGTCGGCCGCCGCCCGGATAAGGGGGAGGGGAAGCCGTGGGGGAACTGGCGGAGCTCGAGGAACGGGTCGCGGTGATCGACGCGTACATCGAGCCCATCGCGACGAGGCCGGTGGATCTCACCGACCCCGACTGGACACGGAAGATGCAGGAGGGCCCGCGGCCGCTGGACGAGGCGGGGATCCGGCCGGAGGCCGAGACGGCGCTGCGGGACGTGCTCTCCCTCTATCAGGAGGGCGACGAGGGCGAACGGGCCGCCCTCCGCGCGCTCCTGCAGCGGTACCACTCGTTCACCTGGGCGACGACGCTGCCCTTCGAGCCCACTCCCCGGGGTTTCCGGCAGCGGCTGCTGGAGATCTCGGTCGAGGACCAGGGCCGCGACACCCGGGACATGATGGTCGACCTGAACGGCCTGTGCGGGGACGCCCACGACGCGGGTGTCGACATCCGGCCGCTCCTGCTGGAGGTGGCCGAACTCTCCAGCCAGGTCGACAGGTACGGGATGGGTTCCACACGGGACATCCTGCTCCGAGCGGCCGGAAGGAAGCCCAGCGGGCCCTGGTGAGGAGAGCCCAGCGGGCTGTGGTGAGCTGACCGGAGGAGCCGTGTGCCGCCCCTCAGACGGTCGCAGGGGTCTGGGAGGAGACCGCCGGTTGGCGGGGGCGGAGCCGCTCGGTGGCTTCGGTGAGGTCGGTGATGAACGTGTCCGCGAGCTGGGCGGTGAGTCCGGTGCGGACGACGAGGCGGAGGACGGAGATGTCCTGGCACGGGGTGGGCAGCGCGTAGGCGGGCAGGTGCCAGCCCCGTGTGCGCATGGCGTGGGAGACGTCGTGGACGGTGAAGCCGTGGGTGCCGGGTGCGAGGCGGAAGGCGAAGGCGGGGAGCTGGGATCCGTCGGTGACGAGTTCGTACGGCGGGATGGCACGGACACGGGCGGCGAGGGCGTGCGCTGCCGTGCGGCTGCGGAGGGCGAGGTGGTGCAGGCCCTCGAAGCCGTAGCGCAGGAAGGTGTAGTACTGCGCGGCGACGTGGGCACCCGGGCGGGAGAAGTTGAGTGTGAAGCTGGGGGAGCGGCCGCCGAGGTAGTCGATGTCGAAGACGAGGTCGTCGGGGAGGGCTTGGGTGTCGCGCCACAGGGCCCAGCCCAGACCGGGGAAGACGTGCCCGTACTTGTGGCCCGAGGTGTTGATGGAGGCGACGCGTTCGAGCTGGAAGTCCCACATGAGGCCGGGGTCGAGGAAGGGGGCCACCATGGCGCCGGAGGCACCGTCGACGTGGACGGGGATGTCGGTGCCCGTGGCGGCCTGGTAGCCGTCCAGGGCCATGCAGATGTCGGCGACGGGCTCGTAGGAGCCGTCGTAGGTCGAGCCGAGGACGGTGACGACACCGATCGTGTTGTCGTCGCAGTAGGCGGTGAGGGTGTCGGGGGTGAGGTGGTAGCGGCCCGGTTCCACGGGGACGTAGCGCGGTTCGACCTCGAAGTAGTTGGCGAACTTCTTCCAGCAGACCTGGACGTTGGCGCCCATCACCAGGTTGGGGCGGGCGGTGTCCTTGCCCTGTGCGCGCCGGCGCTGCTGCCAGCGGCGTTTGAGGGCGAGGCCGCCGAGCAGGGCGGCCTCGCTGGAGCCGGTGGTGGAGCAGCCGCGGACCTGTTCGGGGTGCGGTGCGTGCCACAGCCGGGCGAGCATCCGTACGCAGCGTTCTTCCATGGCGGTGATCTGGGGATACTCGGCGCGGTCGGCGAGATTCTTCTCGGCGGTGTCGGCCATCAGCCGACGTGCCTGCGGCTCCATCCAGGTGGTCGCGAAGGTGGCGAGGTTGAGCTGTGGGTTGCCGTCGAGTGCGAGTTCGTCGCGGAGCCGCTGCAGTACCAGGTCGGGTGCGGACGCCGAGTGCGGCAGTTCGTCGACGGCCGGGTACGGGTCGGCGGCGGCGGGCGGGGTGAGGGTGTCGAACGCGGTCGCGGAGATGACGTCGGTATCCGGGATGGGCATGTGTGCCTCGGTGCTTTCTGGTCCGTGTGGCCCCCGTGCGCTTTCGACGCTAGATCGCCGCGCGGTCCGACATGTGTGCCGATTACACCGATCCAGCGATCGATTTGCGCACCGATGAACTGAATTTTCCCTTGCGTATACGGGCGGATGGGGTCGGCAGGGGATTACGGGCGGCGGGGCTGCGCCGAGGCGGGGCGCGGCCCCCCGCGGTGCCGGTGGGGTGTCGGACGGTCAGTCCGCGGGGCCGTGCCGGGCGACGGTCTGCTGCATGGCGTTGTCGAGGTGGGTGATGACGGCCGGTACGTCGTTGTTCTCGGTGTGGCGGATGACCTCCAGGGCGGGGCGGAGGAGGCCGCCCGGTCGTGTGATGAGCCGCGCGAGCACGGTGGCACGGACGTCGAGGCGTTCGATGGTGGCGGCGCGTCCGGTGTCGTCCTGGCCGGCGAGGAGAAGGGCGTTGTGCCAGGCCTCCTGGCGGGACTGGCGGATGCTGAAGTCGAGGATCTGTTCGTCGGTGCGTCCTCCGGCCCGGTCGAGGAGGGACATGAACGGGGACAGTGCGTCGACCGAGTCCTGCACGGCCAGGACGACGCGCGCGAGGATGTCGTTGATCAGCTGGAAGTCGTGGTGCAGTGCGTGGATGTCGCTGCCCGGGCTGGTCCGGGCTGCGGCGACGGCGAGGTCGAGGTTGATGTGCGCGTTCACGCCGAGGAGCAGGTGCTGGACGATGATGGTGTCGGCGTCGTCGAGGAGCCCGAAGGTCTCGCGCCAGCAGCGCGGTCCGCTGCGGTCGCGCCGCCAGGCGTCGTACGCGTCGAAGTAGCGGTTGCCGAAGAGCGTGTCGAAGCGGTCCATCCGGGCGCCGTCCTCGAACAGCCCGCTGTGGATGGCGGTGCGGATCTCGACGGTCACCTGCCGGTAGAGGGCCGCGAAGTATCCCGCCCGGTCGCCGGCGCGGCCGGCTTCCCGCACGATCCCGGCGAGCCCGTCCACGACATCGTCGATGTTCTGTGCCGTCATGTCCCTTTCCCCTCCCGTGGTGTGGATGTCCGGCCCGCACACGGTGTGCTGTGGGTGCGCGGGTGGCAGCCCTGTCCTACCACCGTGCACCGGGTGGAGATCCCTCCGTGCGGGAAACGGGACACGGGCCCCACGGACGTGCCGCCACGGCCGGGGCGCATCCGGTGCCGGGGGCCGGCGCGGGGCCGGCCGCACTCGGCTACGCTGACCCCGGAGGTGCCAAGTGGCCGAGGGCGCACCGCAGTTGGACGAGACGCAGGAATCCGCCACCGTCGTGGTGATCGGCGCGGGCCCGTCCGGGCTGACCGTCGCGAGTCTGCTGCGCAGGTGCGGTGTCGACTGCGTCGTCCTCGAACGCCGCAGCCGCGAGCATGTGGCGCAGCGGCAGCGGGCCGGCATCGTGGAGGCCCGCGCCGTGCGGATGTTCGAGTCCTGGGGGCTGGCCGACCTGGTGCTGGGCGGCCCGCCGCACGACGGCATCCTGGAGTTCCGGGTGGACGGCGAGAGCCACCTCGTCGACGACAGCGACGGCTCGGAAGGCCCCGGCGCACGCCTGTGCCCCCAGCAGGTCCTCGTGCAGAAGCTCACCGCCGCCCACCTCGCCGACGGCGGCGACCTGCGCTACGAGGCGGCCGACGTCACCCTGCACGACCTGACCGGCGACCGCCCGACGGTCCGCTACCGCGCCGCCGACGGCACCCCGCACGCGATCACCTGCGCCTTCGTCGCCGGCTGCGACGGCGAGCACGGCGTCACCCGCACCGCCGTCCCCGACGGCCACCTCACCGCCCACCCCCTCGACTACGGCATCAGCTGGCTCACCGTCCTCGCCGACGCGCCGCCCCCCGCCCACCCCCTGCTCGCCGTCAGCCCCCAGGGCTTCGCGGCGCACTTCCCCCGCGGGCCGCACAGCAGCCGCTACTACCTCCAGTGCCCGCCCGACGACGACCCCGGCGCCTGGTCCGACGCCCGCATCTGGGACGCGCTGCGCACCCGGCTCGGCGATCCCGCCCTGGTCGCGGGCCCGGTCACCGACCGCGAGACCTTCCGGCTGCGCGGCCTCGTGAACGACCCCATGCAGTACGGCCGGCTGTTCCTCGTCGGGGACGCCGCGCACATCGTGTCCCCCATGGGCGGCAAGGGCATGAACCTCGCGCTGTACGACGCCGACCTCTTCGCCCGCGCCGTCCGCGACCACGTCCGCGACGGCGACGACACCGCCCTGCGCACCTACTCCGAGCGCTGCCTGCGACGCGTGTGGAGCGACCAGGAGTTCTCCCACTGGCTGACCCGGACGGTCCACGACGCGGGCGACGCCACCCACTGCGGCCCGTTCCTGCACCGTCTGGCCCGCGCCCGCCTCGACCGGCTCTTCTCCTCCCCGGCGGCCGGGCGGGCCTTCGCGGAACTCATGACCGGCCTGGACCCGGCCCAGGACCGCCCCGCCTCCACCGGCCGCTGACCACCGCCACGGGAACGCCCGGGCGCCGGCACGGCCGCTCCGTGATGCCCGTTTTGCGTGCAATACCCGACTGGTCCCTCCAGGTCAAGTCACGACCGCTCGGAACGTGACCCCGGGTCGCCCGCGGGGCCTACTTGAAGTGCGGGCCTCACCGGAACGGAAATCCCCAAGAGGATTTCCTCTTTCGCTGAAATCGCGACCCGTATATCGGCGATCGACAATCGACAGGAGAGAACTCATGACCCGTATTTCTCGCACCAGCAGCGGTATCCGTGCCAAGCGCCGAGGCTGTGGCCTCGCGGCACTGGCCGCCTCGGCCGCCCTGATCACCGGGGGCATCATCCTTCCGGCGTCCGCCGCGATGGCCGCCCCGATGCCGGCCCATGTCGTGAGCTTCGTCCAGGGCGGCGGCGCCGGCGGTGACGGAGGTGCCGGTGGCGGCGGCCTGATCGGCGGCGGCGGGGGCTCCGGCGGCTCCGGTGGCGGCAGCGTCCTGGGCGTCGGCGGCGACGGAGGCAGGGGCGGCAACGGAGGCAACGGCATCCTGTCCGGCGGTGGTGGCGGCGGCGGTGGCGGCGGCGGTGACGGTGTCATCGGCGGCAACGGCGGCGCCGGCGGGAACGGCGGCTCCGGCCTGTTCGGCGGCAGCGCCGGCAACGGCGGCTCCGGCGGCTCCGGCATCCTCAAGGGCGGCAACGGAGGCAAGGGCGGCAACGGCGGCTTCGGTATCTTCCAGGGCGGCAACGGCGGCAAGGGCGGCGCGGGCGGGCTCGGCGTCCTCTTCGGCGGCCAGGGCGGGGCCGGCGGGGCCGGTGGCGGCAGCATCTTCTGACCGTCCCGCCCCGGTGGGGGCGAAGGCCCGAGCGGCCTCCGCCCCCACCCCCCACCCCCCCCAGAATCACGATCTTGATCAAGGAAAACGGAGAACCCCCATGTCCAGAACTCGCTGGCAGCGTCCGCTCGTCCTGGCGGTGGCCTCGCTGGCCCTGGCCACCGGCACCGCGTGCGCCGCCCAGGCGGCACCGGGTGTCACCACGGGAACCAGCCTGACGGCCCCGGCCGCCGCGTCCCACTGCGGCCACGGCGGGGAAGGCGGGAAGGGTGGGGAAGGCGGGAAGGGCGGTGCGCCCGGTCGGCCGGGAGAACCCGGCAAGCCCGGCAAGCCCGGCAAGCCCGGCTGCTTCCGGTTCGACGACCTGCCCGACAAGCCCAGGTCGGAGCTCACGGGCCTGGACAAGGCGCGGATCGTGCTGACCGTGGAGTCCGGGCAGGCGAAGAAGTCCGAGGTCGTCAAGAAGTACAAGATCTCCGAGAAGGAGTTCGACACCTGGGACAAGCAGCTCCGCGACGGGGACTGGGCCGCGCTGCTGGGGCTGGATTCCCTCTTCGGCTCCTGAGGGAACTCCAGGGAAATTCCCAGGACGCCCCGGCCCGATGCGGGCCGGGGCGTTTCTGTCAAGCCCCGAGTTCCCGGACCGTGACGGCACGGCTCATGACCGGCTTTATTTGATACATCGGAAACCACACCACGGAAAACAGTTCTCTGGAAAGAGGAATGCCATGCGTATGCGTTCTTGGAAGGTCCGTCTCGGTCTCACGGCCTCGGCCGCCCTGACCGCCGGTGTCGCGGCCGGCGCGCTGGCACCGGCCGCGATGGCGGCGCCGGTACCGCAGAGCCGTACGGCCACGGCGGCCGCCCGGCAGCTTCCCGCCGACAGCGCCCGGCCCGGCGGCGGCTTCGGCCGGTTCGGGCCCATCAAGGGGGGCGACGGCAGTGTGCGGATCGGCGACCGGGTGTGTGCGGGCAACTGCAACGGAACCGTCAACGGGAGCAACGGCAGCCAGGGCGGGATCTGCGCCGGGCTGTGCAACGGCAGCGCCAACGGCGGCACCGGCACGACCGGCACGCCCGGCCGCGAGGGCGGCACCGGCGGCGCGGGCGGGATCTGCGCCGGGATCTGCGGCGGCAGCGCCGACGGCGGCACCGGCGGCACGGGCGGGGTCGCGGTCGGTACCGGCGACGGCGGCCGTGGCGGCACGGGCGGCCGCGGCGGGATCTGCCTCGGGAGCGGCTGCGAGAGCGGCGGGCGCGGCGGCATCGGAGGCACGGGCGGTGCCGGCTGACGGGCCGGGCCCTGACGGACCACGCCCTGACGGAACGGCGGCCTCCACCGCAACCCGCAGCGCTGACGAAGGAGCAGGTCGCAGCCCGGTGCCGGGATCCCGACCGCTCGAACTGCGCGGTCGGCGCCACCGGCTGTCACCGGCTGTCCGGAATCGACTGCTATTTTCGGTCAAAAGATCTCGATAATCGGTCAGGCGGCTTGCAGGTGGATGGGGGCTGGCAGAGCATCGGGATGCACCCGGCGGGGAGGCTGGGGGTCAGGGGAGGGGAATGGCCGAGGGCATTCGGTTCGTCGTGCTCGGGGCCGTGCAGGTATTACGGAACGGGACGGCGCTCCCCACCAGGTCTCCGCAGCAGCAGGCGCTGCTGGCCGCCCTGCTGCTCAGGTCCGGTCGGGCGGCCTCCGCCCACGAGCTGATCAGCGCGGTCTGGGGCGAGGAACCCCCGGACTCCGCCCTCTCCACCCTGCGCACCTACGCGTGGAGACTGCGTCAGGTCATGGAGGAGGACCGGGCCGCGCCCAAGCTTCTGGTGTCGCTGCGTGACGGCTATCAACTGACGGTCCCGCCCGCGTCGGTGGACGCGGTCCGCGCCGAGGAACTCGCCGCCGAAGCCCTGCGGGCACGCGACGCCGGCCGCGAGGCGGAGTGCGGCAGCCTGCTGAACGAGGCGCTCGCGCTCTGGCGGGGCGAACCTCTGACCGGTGTGCCGGGACCGTTCGCCGAACAACAGCGCTCCCGGCTCGGCGCGCTGCGGCTCACCCTGATGGAGCAGAGATTCGAGCACCGCCTCCGCGAGGGGCAGCACGGGCTGGTCATACCGGATCTCATCGCCTTCACGCACGAGCACCCGATGCAGGAGAGACCCTACGGCTTCCTGATGCGAGCGCTCTACGCCGCCGGACGCCAGGCCGAGGCACTGGCGGTCTTCGGCAGGGCACGCCAGGTACTCGCCGAGGAACTGGGCATCGACCCCGGCCCGGAGCTGACCGGCCTGCACGCCCAGGTCCTCGCGGGCGATCCGCAGTTGATGGGGCCCGCGGGGGGCCGGGCCACGGACACCGCCAGGCCGTCGGCGACGGTCATGCGGGCCGCACCCGTGGCCGATGGATCCACCGAGCGCCGCGAACGCCCCGAACCCGCCGATCCCGTCGAACCGGCCGAGGCGCCCGCCCCATCCCTGCGGCCGGCCCAGTTACCCGCCGACGCGGCCGACTTCACCGGACGGACGACCGAGGTCGAGGCACTGTGCAGCGCCCTCACCGACCCCACCCGGGTGGCCCTGCCCGTCGTCTCCATCAGCGGCATGGGCGGCATCGGCAAGAGCACCCTCGCCCTCCGCGGCGCGCACCGGGCCAAACCCGACTTCCCCGGCGGGCAGCTCTACGCCGACCTGCACGGCAACGGCCTGGAACCCGCCGACCCGGCCACCGTCCTGGGCAGCTTCCTCGCCGCGCTCGGGACCCCCGGACACAGCCTGCCCGCGGCCACCGAGGACCGCGCCCGCCTCTTCCGTACGACGCTCGACGGCCGTCGCATCCTGCTCATGCTGGACAACGCCCGCGACCCCGCCCAGGTGAGACCGCTGCTGCCCGGCTCGGCCGACTGCGGGGTGATCATCACCAGCCGGGGCCGGCTCAGCGGACTGCCCACCATCCTCCAGACCGATCTCGACGTCTTCGACACCGACGAGGCACTAGCCCTGCTCCGCTCCATCGCCGGTGCGGGGCGGGTCGCCGAGGAACCCGGGGCCGCCGCCGAGCTGGTGGCCCTGTGCGGACACCTGCCGCTCGCCGTGCGGATCGTGGCGTCACGGCTCGCCGCCCGCCCCCGGTGGCGGATCGAGGCCATGACCGCCCGGCTCACCGACGAGCGACTGCGCATCGGAGAACTGCGCGCGGGAGACCTGGGCGTGGCCGCGGCCTTCGAACTCGGCTACCGCCAGCTCACGGACGACCAGGCCCGGGCCTTCCGGCTGCTCGCCCCGCTCGCCCGGCCCGGCATCGGCATCGAGGCCGCCGCGGTGGTGCTCGAACTCGACGAGTACGAGGCCGAGGACCTGCTGGAATCGGTCGTCGACGCGGCCATGCTGGAGGCACCGCTGCCCGGCCGGTACCGCTATCACGACCTGCTCCGGTCCTTCGCGCTGCAGCTGACCGCCCCCGCCGCGGCACACCGCACCGGCGAGCCGTCCGACACGGCGGGGGCCGAGGGCACCGCCGCCCTGGGCCGGCTCCTCGACCATCTGCTCGGTGTGGCCTGTTCGGCGTTCCAGAGCATGGTGCCCGGCGATCCCGTCGGCGCCATCCTCGGCGGCGGCGCCACGCCCGGACACCGGTTCGGCACCCTGGCCGACGCCCGCGCCTGGGTGACCTCGGAGTTCGACTGCACCACGAACGCGGTGACCGCGGCCGCCAGGCTCGCGCTCGGCGGCGACACCCCCATGCTGCGCAAGGCCGCCGACCTGCTGGTCGCGATCACCCCCTTCGGACGGGACATCCCGTACGCGCAACTGGCCACCGCGGCACGGATGGTGGCCGAGGCCGCCGCACTGCGGGGCGACGACCAGGCCGAGGGCCGGGCCCGGTTCGTGTGCGGCAACGCCGCGCTGCAGAACACCCAGCTCGCCGAGGCCGAGTCGCAGACCCGGCTGGCCACCGAGGCCTGCCGGCGGGCCGGCGACACCGTCATCCTCCGGCAGATCCTCAACGACCGCGGTCTGATAGCCCAGTTCCAGCACCGGTACGCCGACGCCGTGGACTCCTACGACCGGGCCATCGAACTGGCCAGGGAACTCGGCCACCGCTCGGGCGAGTTGGTGACCCGGCTGAACGCCGCCCAGGCACGCCTGCGCAGCGGCCGCGCGCCGGAGGCCGTCAGCATGTGCGAGGAGGTCCTTGCCGAACTGCGGGACGTCGCGGACCCGCACGGCACCTCCTACGCGTGGTACGTCCACGGCATGGCACTGCACGAACTCGACCGCCACCTGGACGCCGTCACCAGCTACACCAGGTGCCTGGAGACCTGCACGGCGTTCCGCATCCGGGGCCGCGAGGCACAGGCCAGGTCCCGGCTCGCGGCCACCTGGCGGGTCATGGGGAAACCGGACCTCGCCCTGTCCGAGGGAGAGGCGGCCCTGGCCCTGTGCGAGGAACTCGGCGCCGAGCGCGAGAAGGGCAACGCCCTGCTGGTCCTCGGCCGGGCGCTCGCCGACCTCGGCGACAACCCGGCGGCGCTGTCCCGGGCACGGCAGGCGGTCGCCGTCTTCACCCGCCTGGGACTGCCCGACGCCGACGAGGCGGAGCAGCTGGCGGCAAAGCTGCCGGACGCGCCACCAGGCCCCTGAGACCGTGAACCCCCTTACACAGGTGGCCCGTTGAACGAGTGAGCGGCCCAGCCGAAGGTCGGCTGAGCCGCTCACCCGTACGGGCGGGCCGTCCGGGGTCAGCCCGTGCTGTTCCACTCCTCCGGGGTTCCGCCGTCGGCCAGCACGGTCGTGGAGTGGGCCGGCTTCGGGACGTCCGGGTGCGTGCCCACCGACACCGCCGTGGTCAGCGCGGCGGCACAGCAGCCCACGGTGGCGATCAGGAGCGCGGCCTTACGCGGGACCAGGGACTTCGGGAGTGCCTTCATCAGGTGCCGTCCGCCTTCGGGATCGGGCCCAGGAGCTGGGTCTCGGGTACCGGGAGGAGCCCGGTGAGGCCGTGTGCCTCGTTCTGGTCCAAGACTGCCGATGGCCGATCTACACAGGATGGAGGCCCGATCACCACCGTGCCCCCGCGGCCGAGGACGGCTGATGATCCCCCGTATATCCGTTCCCACCACCATCCATTCCAGGCGGAGACCGGACCCGGCCTCGGCCCGATCGTCGGTGTGGTGATGTGAAGGGAAGACGGCATGGATGGTGGTCAGCCGGTGTCCGGCTTCGGCGAACTGCTCAGATCCCAGCGTGAACGCGCCGGAATGACCCAGCAGTGCCTGGCCGATCACGCCACGCTGAGCGTGCGTGCGGTACGGGACATGGAGGCCGGCCGGGTCAGGAGGCCCCGGCACGAGACCGTACGGCTGGTCGCCGACGCGCTGCGGCTGACCGGTCGCGCACGCTCCGCCTTCGAGGCGTCGGCACGCCGGCAGGCGCCCGCCGAGGAGCCCACGGCCCCGCCCGCCCCGCGCACCGCGATCGTCGGGCGTGAACGGGAGACCGCGACGCTCGCCCGCTGCCTCACCGGAGGCGGCGACCGACTGGTGTCCGTCGTCGGCCTGGGCGGGGTGGGCAAGACCCGGCTGGCCCTGGAGGCGGCCTGGCACACGCACCGCTCCGAGCGCTGGCCGGTGCACTGGGTCTCCCGCGGCGACCGGTCGTCCCTCGCCGCGCCGGCCGGCGGCACCGGCCTGCTGGAAGCCGTCGGCGACCGGCCCGCGCTGCTGGTGCTGGACGGAGCCGACGACGGGCTGGACCACACCCTGCTGGACCGCGTCCTCCACCGCCGCCCGGGCCTGCGGGTCCTGGTCACCACCCGGTCGCCGCTGTCCCTCGACGGCGAACAGGTCGTCCCGCTGGCCCCGTTGGACACCCCCGGCCCGGACACGGCACCGAGCGACCTGGCGGACGTGCCCGCCGTCCGGCTCATGCTGGCCCACATGAGGCGGCTCCGCCCCGGCCTCACCCTGGACCCGTCCGACACCCTGGCCATCGCCGGACTCTGCGCCCACCTCGACGGACTGCCCCGCGCACTGGAGTACGCGGCCGGCTGGACGCTCCTCGAATCCCCGGGCCGGCTGACCGAACGGCTCTCCGCCGCCCCGTTCGGGCTGTCCGCCCCACCGGTGACGCACTGCGAACGCGGGGACGTGCGCGAGGCCCTGGACGAGGCCCTGCGCTCGCTGACCGCCGATCAGCTGGCCTTCGTACGACTGCTGTCGGAGTCGGCGTCCGACTGGTCCCTGGACGAGGCCGCGGCGGCCGCTGGTGACAGCGCACAGCGCTGTCACCAGTCCCTCCACGAACTCCTCTGCCGCGGCCTGCTCCGCCTGATCCCGGACCGCAACAGCGCCCGGTTCGCCGTACTCAACCTCGTCCGCACCGTCTGCCGCGAGCAGTACGGCACCCCGGGCCTGGCGCCGATGCCCGGTGAGCCCCTGCCCCGCACCCCGTTCCCGGCGGCGCTGGTCTCCTGACCCGCCACGAGCCCCCGCACCCCGCCGCTCACCGCTCCGCCGTTCCCCCCCCACCTCCCCATCCCTACTGAACCAACGAGGAATCTCCGTGGAACTGGGAAAGGCCGAGCGCGTCGGCCTGGACGTCGTCGTCTCGACCATGGCGTCGGACGCACACACCTGGAATCTGGTCTTCCTGCAACTGCTGCTGGAAGAGCTCGGCCACCGCGTCACCAATCTGGGCGCCTGCGTCCCGGACGCCGAACTGATCGCCGAGTGCCGGCGACTGGCCCCCGACCTGATCGTCCTCAGCAGCGTCAACGGACACGGGTTCATCGACGCCCAGCGGGTCGTCCCCGGCCTGCGCGCCTGTCCCGAACTGCTGCGCACCCAGCTGGTGATCGGCGGCAAGCTCGGCATCACGGGCGCCGACGACGGGTCGGTCGCGCGGACCCTGCGGGCGGCCGGCTTCGACAAGGTCTTCGAGGAGAGCGCGTCCGCCGACGAGTTGCGCTCGTTCGTCCGCGCCCTGTCCCGGGCGGTGCCGGTATGACTGCCGGACCGGCCTCACCGCCGGTGCCGTTCGGGCGCTTCGTGACCCAGGCACAGGCCCGGGGCCGCCTGGTGGTCCAGCCGCGGATGGGAATGAGCCGGACCGACCGGATGCGGGACGGCCTGCGGGCCACCCGCGGCGCGGCGGCCACCACGGTCGGCACCATCACCGTGGACAGCTACACGAGGACCGGCGACGCCGTGGCCGCGCGGCGGGCCGTCGCCCGGGGCGTGGCGCTCAACGGCTACCCGATCACCACCTACGACCCGGCCGTGACCCGGCAGGTGCTGCGCGGTGTCGCCGACGACGCGTTCCCGGTGCAGGTCCGGCACGGCTCGGCCCGCCCCGAGAAGATCGTGACCGCGCTGCTGGCCGCCGGACTGGACGCCACCGAAGGCGGGCCCGTCTCGTACTGCCTGCCCTACAGCCGGGTCCCGCTCAACGTGGCCGTGGCCGCCTGGGAACGAAGCTGCGCGCTGCTCGCCGAGGCCCAGCAGACCGGCGCGCGCCCCCATCTGGAGACGTTCGGCGGCTGCATGATGGGCCAGCTCTGCCCGCCCGGCCTGCTGATCGCGCTCAGCGTGCTGGAGGCCCTCTTCTTCCGGCAGCACGGACTGCGCAGCGTCTCCCTCAGCTACGCACAGCAGGCCAACGCCCGCCAGGACGAGGAGTCGGTCACCGCGCTGTCCCGGCTCGCCGCCCGGCTTCTGCCCGACGTCGAATGGCACATCGTCGTCTACGCGCACATGGGGATGTACCCGCTGACCCCCGAAGGGGCGCGGCTGCTGCTGCGGGAGGCGGCCCGGCTGGCGGTCCGCACCGGCGCGGCCCGGCTGATCGTGAAGACGACCGCCGAGGCGCACCGCATCCCCACCGTCGCGGAGAACGTGACGGCGTTGGAGACGGCCGCGGCGGCGGCCGCCGCGGAAGCCTGCGCGCCGAGGCCGCCCGGCGTCCCGGACACCGGGATCCACGCGGAGGCGAGCGCCCTGATCGACGCCGTCCTCGACCTCGACCGGGACATCGGCCGCGCCCTGGTGACCGCCTTCGCCCGCGGCTATCTGGACGTGCCGTTCTGCCTCCACCCCGACAACGCCGGACGCGCCCGCAGCGGCCTGGACGCCGACGGCCGCCTGTACTGGTCCGCCGCCGGAGCGATGCCGCTGCCCGGCAGGCCCGAACGGGGCCGGGCTCCGATCCTCGGCTCGGACGGCCTGATGGCCGCCCTGTCGTACGTACAGCGGACCTTCGACCGGCGCGCCCGGACCGAAACCGTCCGGTGCCCGTCCCACCCCGTCCACGCCCACACCACCGACAGATGGGATCAGCAGCCATGAGCCACGACACGCCCCAGTCACCGCCGTCCGCGCCCGACCCGCGGGCACACCTCTCGTCCCCGGCCACCCGCAGCACCCTGCGCATCCAGAACCAACTGATCGCGGCCGCCCGCGCGTACCTGACGTCGGCCGGGTTCACCGAGATGCTGCCGCCGGTCATCGGGCCGGTCACCGACCCGGGCAGCCGCGGCTCCAAACAGGTGGACATCGACTTCTACGGCCACCGCTACAAGCTCATGACCAGCGCCATCCTCTACAAGCAGGCCTCCCTGCTGGCCTTCGACAAGATCTTCTGCATCGCCCCCAACGTCCGTCTGGAGCCGCTGGAGACCACCGACACCCACCGGCACCTCGCGGAGTTCCACCAGCTGGACGTGGAGGTGGCCGGCGCGGACCGGGAGCGGATCACCGGACTCCTCGAAGACCTCGTCGTCCACATGGTCCGCGCCACCCGTGACGCGCTGCCCGCCGACTTCGAACTCCTCGGCCGGGACGTCGACGCCTTCACCGAGCTGCTGCGCGGGTCGTTCGGCCGGCTCACACACGCCGACGCGGTCGCCGAACTGCGGGCCGTCGGACACGACCAGAACCCGGACGCCGAGATCGACTGGGCGGGCGAGGCACTGCTGTCGTCGAAGGCCGCACGCCCGTTCTTCGTCACCGACTACCCGAAGGGATCCCGCGGCTTCTACGACCGCGAGTCGCGCACCGAGCCCGGTGTGCTGCGCAACTTCGACCTCATCGCCCCCGAGGGCTACGGCGAGCTGTGCAGCGGCAGCGAGCGGACCAACGACTACGCGCAGATCGTCACCCGGATGCGGGAGACCGGCGAGAACCCGCAGAAGTACCGCTGGTACCTCGACCTGGTGCGCGAGGGCGTCCCCGCCAGCGCCGGCTTCGGCATCGGCGTCGAGCGGCTGACCCGGTACGTCGCCGGCCGGGACGCGGTCTGGCAGGCCAACGCCTTCCCCAAGCTGCCCGGGGTGGTCTCGCCGTGAACCCGAGCCCCGTCGCCCCCGCCTTCCCCGAGGCCGAGGTCCGCCGCCGGGCCCGGTCGGGAGCCGCGGCCGCGTTCCCGGCCGCCGAGGACTACGGGCACGTGCTCTTCGGCGCAGGCGCAGGCGTAGGCGCCAGCGCCGCCACCGGTCCGGAGGACGGCCTGGACCGGATGCGTCTCGTCCCGCCCGTCTTCATGGCGGGGCGGCTTAAGAAACTGATCGAACTGGGCCGCGAGCCGATGTACGACGACGTCGAACTCACCACGCGCATCGGCGGCTTCACCGCCGCACTGCCCGTGTACGTGTCGGCGCTGGGCTCCACCCGGGCCGCCGGCGGCGACCCCGGCCTCGCGCTCAGCCGCCAGGCCGGCCGCCTCGGACTGCCCATGGTCATCGGCGAGAACGTCGTCCCGGTGCACGGCTACGGCCGCCTGGACGGACCGGCCGGACCCGGCGGCCCGGCCGGCGGCGTTTCGACCACCCTGCTCTGCCGGCTCCGCGCCTACACCGGTGAACTGGCCGACGGGCTGGGCGGAGTGGCCGTGCAGCAGAGCACCGAGGACGCCGACGCCGAGGTCTGGAACCTCGTCTACAGCGACCCCACCGCCCGGCCCCTGCTGGACTCCGGACGGCTCGCCTTCGAGCTCAAGACGGGGCAGGGCGCCAAGCCCGGGCTCGGCGGGATGACCGTCCTCGACACGGCTGCGGCAGCACGGTTCGGCGACCGCTACGGCCTGGACACGGCGGCCCTCGGCGAGCGGCACGTGCTGCGCTCCAGCAGCCCCGGCACGTTCACGGCGGAGATCCTCCGCCAGCAGATCCGCCTGATGCGCAACAACTTCCCCCGGGCCCGGGTCTGGGTCAAGCTCCACCCCGGCCGCGATGTCGCCGAGGCGGCGCGGGTGGCCGTGGACGCGGGCGCGGACGCGGTGACGGTGGACGGCGCCGAAGGCGGCACCGGCTGGGCGCCCGTCGCGTTCACCGGGCAGGTCGGGCTGCCGCTCGCCGCCTGCCTGCGGCGCCTGGCCGCCGACCCGCCGCCCTGCCTGCTGGTGTCCGGCCGGATGTGGGAGGGCGCCCGCGCCGTCAAGAGCCTGGCGCTCGGCGCACGGGCCGTCGGGCTGGGCCGGGCCGCGCTGCTGTCCGTCGCGGAGGACCCGGGCCAGGGGCTGATCCGCTTCACGGAATGCCTCGCCATGGAAATGCGGCTGCTGATCAGCGCCTTGGGAAAATACGCCCCGGACGCGCTCGACGAGCAGGACGTCTGGTCCCCGGACGGCAATTGACCGCGCCGTCGAAATTGCCGTTCTTCTTCCTCTCCATCTGCCCGTCCACCGGATGAGCGCGGCCTAGCGTTTCTCGCGTCGCCCATTCTGCGGGCCATTCCATCATCGGGGTGAACCCATGTCCTCACGCGGTATTCCCTTCGCATTCGCGGCGGCCGTACGCCGCCATTCCGACCGGCCCGCCGTGCGCGCCGCGGGCCGGACCCTCACCTACGCCGAACTCGACGGGCTGACCGGTGCCCTGGCGGCGGGCATCGCCCCGGGCCAGGTCGTCGCGGTCTCCGGCCGGGACCGTCTCGACCACGTGACCGGGCTGCTGGCCGTGCTGCGGGCCGGCGGGATCCACCTGCCGGTCGACGCCGACGCCCCGGCCAAGCGCACCGAGTTCATCGTCCGGGACGCCGGGGCGACGGCCTTCCTGACCGACGGTGAACTCACCGCCGGGGCCGCGGGGTCCGGCACGGCCGGCGGCTCCGGCTACCTCGTCCACACCTCGGGCACCACCGGCCGCCCCAAGGGTGTCCACGTCGCCGCGTCCGTGCTGGCGGAGCACATCGAGGCGGCCACCGCCCGGTTCGGCATCACCCACCGGGACGTCGTCCTGCACCTGGCGCGGCCGTCCGTGGACGTGGCGGTCGAACAGGTCCTGACGGCTCTGACGACCGGCGCCTGCCTGGTCGTACCGGAGCGGGGGCTCCTGGCTGCCGGTGAACTGCTCGCCCTGCTGGCTGCGGAGGAGGTCACGGTCGCCAACCTGTCCGCCGGCTACTTCCAGGAGGTCGTCGCCGCCCTGCGGGCCGGCGCCCGCGTCCCCGGGTCGCTGCGGCTGATGATCTCCGGCAGCGACCGGCTGTACCCGGAGACCGCGGCCGCCTGGACCGAACTCACCGACGGCGTCCCGCTGCTGAACGCGTACGGACCGACCGAGACGACGATCACCGCGACCGTCCAGGACGTCCGCGAGCCCGCGGACCCGGCCGACGGCGAGCGCCGCGTCCCCATCGGCGAGGCGCTCGGCGACCGCGCCCTGTACGTGCTGGACGACGCCCTGCGCCCGGTCCCCGACGGCACCGCCGGCGAACTCCACGTCGGCGGCCCGCTGTTGGCCTCCGGCTACTGGGGCCGCAGCGCGGCGACGGCCGAGCGCTTCGTCGCCGACCCGTTCTCGGCCGTGCCGGGTGCCCGCATGTACCGCACGGGCGACCTGGTGCGGCGGGCCTCCGGCGCCCTGGAGTTCGTCGGGCGCACCGACCACCAGGTGAAGATCCGCGGCTTCCGCGTCGAGCCCGGCGAGGTCGAACAGGCCCTGGCCGCCCACCCGTCGGTCGCCACCTGCGTGGTGACCGCCCACGAGGGCAGGCTCGCCGCCTACGCCACCACCACCGCGCCGGTGCCGCCGGAGTACCGAGAGATCCGCGCGTTCCTGGCGGACCGCCTGCCCGAACACATGGTCCCCGGCAGCCTCACCGTCCTGGACGCCTTCCCGCTCACCGCGGGCGGCAAGATCGACCGCACGGCCCTGCCGGACCCGGGCGCCGGGAACGCGTCGGTGCGGGACGGGTACGTCGCCCCGCGCACCGAGGCCGAGCGGCTGCTCGCAGGGGTGTGGTCCGACGTCCTGGGCGTGCCCGACGTCGGCGTCCACGACAACTTCTTCCACCTCGGCGGCGACTCGCTCACCGCGGTGCGCGTCGTCGGGCGGGTCGCGGACGTCTTCGGCGTGGTCTCCCCGTACGCGATCTTCGAGGCCCCGACGCTCGCCGAGTTCGCCGCCGTCGCCACCGCCCCCGAGGGCGAACGGCTCCCGGCCCTGACCCGGTCGGGGCGCACCGAGGCACCGCTGTCGGCGTACCAGCGCGGCCTGTGGTTCCTCGACCAGTGGAACCCGGGCTCGGCCACCTACAACGTGCCCTGGGTGTTCCGCTTCGCCACGGACCCCGACCTCGGCCTGCTGCACCGGGCCCTGGAGACCGTGGTCGCCCGGCACGAGAGCCTGCGCACCTGCTTCGTCCTCGACGACAACGGCCCCCGCCAGGTCGTGCGCGAGCGCGTCACCGTCCCGTTCACCGTCACCGAGGCCTCCCGCGAGCGGACCGGCGAGCTGATCGCGACGGCCGCCGTCGAACCGTTCGACCTGGAGACCGGACCGCTGCTGCGCGCCCACGTCCTGCGCGTGCCGGACGGCGGGACGGTGCTCCTCCTGGTCATGCACCACATCGTCTGGGACGAGGGCTCGCTGTCGGTCCTGGAGACCGAACTCAAGGAGGTCTACGAGGCGTTGCGGGCCGGGCGCCCGCACCGGCTGGCCGAACTCGACGCCCAGTACGCCGACTACAGCGCCTGGCAGTACGACGACGCCGTGGCCGCCGCCACCGAAACCCAGCTCGCCTACTGGGCCGAGCAGTTGGCGGACGTGCCGCAGACCACCGCGCTGCCCACCGACCGGCCCCGCCCCGAACTCCAGGCGTTCCGGGGCGCCCACCACAGCTTCACGATGCCGGACGCGATCGCGCGGGCGGTGCGCGAGCTGGCCCGCGAGGAGGACGCCACCCCGTTCATGGTGCTGCTCGCCGCCCTGGCGACCACGCTGCACCGGCGCTCGGGGGAGCGGGACATGGTCATCGGCTCCCCGGTGAACGTGCGCGGCCGGGCCGGAGCGGCCGGCCTGATCGGCTACTTCGTCAACCTGCTGCCGCTACGGCTGCGGGTCGACCCCGACCTGCCGTTCCGCGACCTCGTACGCCACGTCCGGGACGTCTCGGTGGGCGCCTACCGCAACCAGGACGCCTCCTTCGACACGATCGTCGACCGCACCGTCACCGACCCGCCGCGGGACCGCAACCCGCTCTGCCAGGTCCTGCTCGAACTCCACCCGCTGGACACCCGGCCGCTGGAGGTCGACGGCATCCCCGTCACCCGTGAGCTCCACATGCAGGGGGTCTCCCGGTTCGACCTGTCGGTCTCCGTCGACGACCTGGGCACCGGTTTCACCGGCCGCTTCGAGTACGACAGCGACCTGTTCGACCCGGAGACCATGGCGGCCCTCTGCGACAGCTGGCTGGGCGCCCTGGCCGCGGCCGTCGCCGCCCCCGCGCACACCCTGTTCGAGGCGGCCGCCGCCCGCACCCCGGACGCCACCGCCCTGATCGCCGGAGACGAGGAACTCACCTACGGACAGCTCAACGCACGGGCCAACCGGCTCGCCCACCACCTCGCCGCCCGGGGCGCCGGGCGCGGCACGGTCGTCGCGGTGCTCGTCGAACGCGGCCCCGACCTCGTCGTGGCCCTGCTCGCGGCACTGAAGACCGGCGCCGGATACACCCTGCTCGATCCCGACTTCCCGGCCGAACGGCTCGCCGG
Organism: Streptomyces sp. NPDC047061; assembly: GCF_040643955.1. NCBI lineage: Bacteria > Bacillati > Actinomycetota > Actinomycetes > Kitasatosporales > Streptomycetaceae > Streptomyces > Streptomyces sp. NPDC047061. Next base: position 35,299 of record NZ_JBEYVI010000038.1, on the reverse strand, counting down.
GGCCGCCGCTGACAGCGGCGCCGGACACCTGATCACCCACCGCGGACAGGAGGTCCCCTTCGCCTGGCAGGGCGCCCACATCGACCTGGACGCCGTCGCGGGCGAGCTGGCCCGCCACCCGGAGCACGACCCCGGGCTGCCCGTCACCGGCGACGACCTGGCCTGCGTGATGTTCACCTCCGGCTCGACCGGCCGTCCCAAGGGCGTCGCCGTGCCGCACCGCGCCCTGACCGGCACCTACGCGGGCCAGGACTACGCCCGGTTCGGCCCGGACGAGGTCTGGCTCCAGTGCTCACCCGTGTCCTGGGACGCCTTCGCCCTCGAGCTGTACGGCGCCCTGATGTTCGGCGGCACCTGTGTCCTGCAACCCGGGCAGCGGCCCGACCCGCAGACCGTCGCCGAACTCACCCGCCGCCACGGGGTCACCCAACTCCAGCTCTCCGCCAGCCTGTTCAACTTCCTCCTGGAGGAGTTCCCGGACACGTTCGCCGGACTGGGCACCGCCTTCACCGCCGGCGAGCGGGCCTCGGTGACCCATGTCGCCAAGGCGCTGGAGATGTTCCCCGGACTCCGGGTCGCCAACGGCTACGGCCCCGTCGAGAGCCTCGGCCTCACCACCTGCCACACCGTCCTGCCCGAGGACGTCACGACCGCCTCCATCCCCATCGGCCGTCCCCTGCACGGGAAGGACGTCCTCGTCCTCGACGAGGCCCTGCGGCCCGTCGGACCCGGCGTCACCGGCGAGCTCTACACCTCCGGTTGCGGCCTGGCCCTCGGCTACACGGGCCGGCCCGGCCTCACCGCCACCCGCTTCGTCGCCGATCCCGGCGGCTACGGGCAGCGGCTCTACCGGACCGGGGACCTCGGGCGCCGCACGGAGGACGGCACGCTGGAGATCACCGGCCGGGCCGACGACCAGGTCAAGATCAGAGGCTTCCGGGTCGAACCGGGCGAGATCGAGGACCTCCTCACCCGTCACCCGGACGTCCGGGAAGCCGTCGTCACGGTCTACGAACCCGCCCCCGGGGACCGGCGGCTCGCCGCCTACGTCACGACCGTCACCGCCGTCACCGACGGCTCCGCGACCGCCGACCCCGACGCCCTCCTCCGGTACCTGTCCGGGCGGCTCCCGGAGTACATGGTCCCGGCCACCGTCGACGTCCTCGACGCGCTGCCCCTGAACGCCAACGGCAAGGCCGACCGCCGCGCCCTGCCGGCCCCGGCCACCGCCACCGCTGGGGACGGAGCCGCCGCCCTGGTCGGCAGGGAACGCCTGGTGGCCGACGTGATGCGGGAGATCCTCGGCCTGGACGAGGTGGGCCGCCACGACAGCTTCTTCCGGATCGGCGGCAACTCCCTGTCGGCCGTACGCGTCGCGATGCGCCTGTCCCGGGAGACCGGCACCCGCGTCCCGCCGCACCTGGTGTTCCGGGCCAGGACCGTGCGCGCGATCGCCGAACTGCTGCCGGCCTGAGCACACGGCACACCGCGTGTCCGACACGCGCCCCGTGCCGGTTCCACGACGGACCGGCACCCCGCCCCGACAAGGAAGGCAGAAGGACAGTGAGTTCGCCCACGGACACGGCCCCGCCGCCGGTTCCCACCCCGCCGCCCGTCCCCACGCGGCCATCGGCCCCGGCACCCGCCAGAACCGCACCGCTCTCCGGCCTCCAGCGCGGCCTGTGGTTCCTGGACCGCTGGCACCCCGGGACGGCCACCTACAACACCCCCTGGGTCTTCGAGTTCACCGGCCCCCTCGACACCGCGCTCCTGGAGCGCTCCCTCAACACCGTCGTCGCCCGCCACGAGGCGCTGCGCACCACCTTCGCCCTGGGTCCGCAAGGCCCCCGCCAACTCGTCCACCCCGACCTCACGATCCCGCTGACCGTCGTCGACCTGCGGGACCTGCCGGCGGACGAGCGGGAACGGCAGGCCGGGCAGCGGCTCGCCGCCGAGGCGTCGGCCCCCTTCGACCTGGCCGCCGGACCGCTGCTGAGGGCGACGGCCCTGCTGCGGTCGGACACCGGGACCACGGTCGTCCTCGTCGTCCACCACATCGTCTGGGACGGCTGGTCGGCCGACGTCTTCGAGGCGGAACTGGCGGAGACCTACACCGCCCTGACGGAACGCCGCGAGCCCCGGTTGCCCCACCTGGCCGTCCAGTACGCCGACTACGCGACCGGGGAACAGAACCGCTCCTTCGAGGACCACCTGGCCTACTGGAAGGACCGGCTGGACGGCGCCCCCGGCCTGCTGGAGCTGCCCGCCGACCGGCCCCGCCCGGCGGAGCGCGGCCACCTCGGCCGCACCGAGCCCTTCGACCTGCCGGCCGGCACCGCGGCGCGGGTCCGCGCGCTGGCCGAGAGCGAGGGCGTGACGCCGTTCATCGTGCAACTGGCCGCCTTCGCGCTCCTGGTGAACCGCCACACCGGCGCCAAGGACATGGTGATCGGCACCCCGGTCACCACCCGCGACCGGCCGGAACTGGAGAACCTGGTCGGCTACTTCGTCAACCTGCTGCCGCTGCGCATCCGGCTCGGCGCCCGCACCACCTTCCGTGAACTCCTCGCCCACGTCTCGGACGTCGCCTTCGAGGCGTACGGCTACCTGGACGTGCCCTTCGACACCATCGTCGACCAGCTCGCCCCGGACCGCTCCGCCGCCCACCCGCCGCTCGTCCAGGTCGTCTTCGGCTCCCACACCGAGAACCGGGCGCCGCTGGCCTTCGGACCCGCCTCGGCCGACCGGCGGGTGCACGCCAACGGCACCAGCAAGTTCGACCTGACCTGGTCCGTCTACGACGACGGCGAGCTGCGCGGCGAGGTCGAGTTCAGCTCCGGCCTCTTCGACGCCGCGACGGTACGGCGGATGACCGACGACTGGCGGGCCCTGCTGGCCGCCGCCCTCGACGACACCGGCCGTACCGTGCGTGAACTGACCCGGGCGGCCGACCCGGAGCCACCCGCAGCCCCCGTCCGCATACCCGAAGGCCGCCTTCTGCACCGGCTGTTCGAGGACGCGGCCGACGCGCACCCCACCCGCACGGCCCTCACCTTCGGCAACCGGTCCCTGACCTACCCGGAACTGGACGAGCGGGCCAACCGGCTGGCCCACGCGCTCATCGCCCGCGGCGTCCGTCCCGGCGACCGGGTCGGCCTGCTCCTCGACCGCACGCACGAGATCCCCGTCTCGGTCCTCGGCGTGCTCAAGACCGGCGCGGCCTACGTACCGGTGGACCTGACCGCCCCCGCCGACCGGGCCGCGATGGTCTTCGGGGACACCGGGGTCCGGGTCGTCGTCACCGACCGGCCCGACCGCGTCCCGGCCGGCCCCTGGCAGCTGTTCGAACCCACCCTCCAGGAAGGAGAGTTGGCGTCCCTCCCGGCCACCCGCCCCGCCGTTGCGGCACGCCCCTCGGACACCGCGTACATCATCTTCACCTCGGGCTCCACCGGCCGGCCCAAGGGTGTCGCGGTCGCCCACGAACACGTCAGCCGCCTGATGGACGCCGGCGCCCGGCACTTCGCCTTCGGTCCCGACGAGGTGTGGACCCTCTTCCACAGCTACGCCTTCGACTGGACGGTCTGGGAGTTGTGGGGCGCCCTCCTGCACGGCGGACGGCTGGTCGTGGTGCCGTACCTGACCAGCCGCTCGCCCGAGGAGTTCACGGAACTGCTGGCCGCCGAGGGCGTCTCGTTCCTGTGCCTGACCCCGTCCGCGCTCCGCCAGCTCGAACTCGCCCTGCGGCAACGGCCGCGCGCCCTGCCCGCGCTGAAACAGATCATGCTCGGCGGGGAGGCCCTCGACCCCGCCGTGGTCCGGCGCTGGAACGCCCTCGACCCGCTGCCCCCGGCCCGGCTGTGCAACCTGTACGGGATCACCGAGACCACCGTCCACGTCACCACCCACGACCTCGGCCCCGCCGCCGACGACTTCGACCGCAGTCTGATCGGCACACCGATGCCGCACCTCGGCGCGATGGTCCTCGACGACTGGCTGCGACCCTGCCCGGTGGGCGTCCCCGGCGAGCTGTACATCGGCGGCGGCAGCCTCGCCCACGGCTACTGGGACCGGCCCGGCCTCACGTCCGGGCGCTTCGTCGCCGACCCCCACGCCTCCGCTCCCGGCGCCCGGATGTACCGCACCGGGGACGTGGCCAGACGGCTGCCCGACGGCGGCCTGGAGTACCTGGGGCGCGCAGACTTCCAGGTGAAGCTGCGCGGCTTCCGCATCGAACTCGGCGAGATCGAGAACGCCCTGGCCGCCCACCCCGACGTGGACACCTGTGTGGTCACCGTCCACCAGCAGCGGCTGGCGGCCTACGTCACCGGCCGCGAGCCGGCCGGGATGCGGGAGTTCCTGGCCCGTTCCCTGCCCGACTACATGATCCCGGCGACCGTCACCGTCCTGGACACCCTGCCGCTCACCGTCAACGGGAAGGTCGACCGCCGCGCCCTGCCCGACCCGAGCCCGCACGGCACCGCGCCCACCGGCTCCGCGGCCGGACACGTGGCCCCCCGCAACGACACCGAGCGGGACTTCGCCGCCGTCTGGTCGCGGGTCCTGGGCGTCTCCGGCATCGGTGCGCACGACGACTTCTTCCACCTCGGCGGCGACTCGATCCGCGCCGTGCAGCTCTCCGGAGAACTGCACGAGGCCGGCTGGACGGTCACCCTCCGGGACATCTTCAACGCGCCGACCATCGCCGCCCTGGCGCCACTGGCCCGCCCGGTGACCGGTGCGGACACCGCCGACGGCCCCTTCTCGCTGATCGACGCCGAGACCCGGGCCGAGCTCCCGGCCGGGGTCGTGGACGCGTACCCGATGGTGTCGATGCAGCTCAGCATGGTCTTCCACATGGAGATCGCAGGATCGACCGACAGCTACCACAACGTCAACAGCTACCGGATCAGCGCACCGCTCGACGAGACGGCGTTCCGCCGGGCCGTGACCGAGGCGATGACCCGCCACCCCGTCCTGCGGACCGGCCTGGACATCTCCGGCTACGCCGAACCCCTCCAACTCGTGCACGGCGACCTGGCACCCCCCGTCACCTTCGACGACCTGCGGCGGCTGGCCGCCCACGAGCAGGACGCGGCGATCACGACGGTCTTCGAACACCACCGCCGTACCCCCTTCGACCTGCTGGAACCGCCGCTGTTCCGGATCACCGTGCAGCGGCTCACCGACACCTCCTTCCAGCTCACCGTCTCCGAGCACCACGCTATCCTCGACGGCTGGAGCTTCACCTCGCTCCTCGCCGAACTCCTCGCCCGCCACACCGAGTTGTCGGCCCACCCGGAGAGCGCCCCCGCCGCTCCGCCGGGCTCCCGCTACCGGGACTTCGTGGCCGTCGAGCGGGAGGCCGCGGCCGATCCGGCGTCCCTCGCGTACTGGGGCGGCAAACTCGACGGCGTCAGCGGCGAGCTGTGGGACGGTGCCGGCGAGACCCACGAGCTGGCCCGCATCGTGGAGCGGGTGCTGTCCGAGGCCCCCGGCCAGTTGCGGCGCGTGGCCGACGCCACCGGCGTGCCCGTCAAGTCCGTGGCGCTCGCCGCCCACGTGCACGCGCTGGGGGCGATCACCGGCCGCCGCCGGATCACCACGGGCCTCGCGATGAACGGCCGCCTCGAACGGCGCGGCGGCACCGAGGTGTACGGGCTCTTCCTCAACACCGTTCCCCTGGTCGCCGCAACCGGCGCGGTCCGCGACGATCCGCTGGCGCTGGTGCGCGAGGTGCACCGCGAGGAGCTGGACATGATGCCGCACCGCCGGGTCCCGATCGCCCGGCTGGCCCGGCTGATGACCGGCACCCGGCTGGACAGCCAGTTCGGCTTCCTGCGCTTCCACGCCCTCGGACACCTCGGCGACGCGCGGATCGAGGACGACCGGATCGGCTGCGAACCCACGATGCGCCACGAACCCAACAGCTTCGCCTTCGGCGCCTCACTGATCCAGGACCCCGTCTCCGACCGTGTCCTGCTGGCCGTGGACCACCAGCGGTCCGTGGTGCCCGACGCGCTCGCCGAGGCCTACCTCGACGCCTACGAGACCGCGCTCCACGCGATGGACGTGGCCCTGTGACCACCCGCGCAGACCGAGAAGAGAGCGAGACAAGCCCCATGACCGACACCCACGGCCCCCGTCCGGCCGATCCGCTGACCCGGTTCCTGGCCGCCGCCGACGCCACACCCGGGCGCACCGCGGTCGTGGCCGCCGACGGCCGGCTCAGCTACGCCGAACTCGACCGCCGCACCGCGGAGCTGGCGGGCGCACTGCGCGCCCACGGCATCCGCCGCGGCGACCGGGTGGGCATCCACCTGCGCCGCACCACCGACCTGCCGGTGGCGCTGCTCGCCGTGTGGCGGGCGGGCGCGGCCTACGTACCGCTCGACCCCGCCTACCCCCGGGAGCGGCTCGCTTTCATGGCCGAGGACTCGGGCCTGGCCCTGCTGCTCACGGCCGAGCCGGGCGCCGTCCCGCTGCCCGACGGAGTCCCGGCCCTCGGCCCCGACGCGACCGGCGGCCCCGGCCCCGACACCCCGGTCACCGCCCTGGACGCGGCCTACGTCATCTACACCTCCGGCTCCACCGGCCGCCCCAAGGGCGTCGAGGCCACCCGCGGCGGCGTCGCCGCCCTCCTGGCCGGCCTGGAGGAACGCGGTATGTACCGGTCCGAGGCGGGCGTGGTCGGCTGGAGCGCGAGCGTGTCCTTCGACGCCTCCGTCCAGCAGTGGGCCCGGGTCTGCCGGGGCGACACCGTCGTCGTGGTCGACGACACGACCCGCACCGACCCGGTCCGGCTGGCCGCCCTGCTCGACGAGCACGGCGTCACCGACCTGGACCTCACCCCCTCGCACTGGGAGTTGCTGCGCGAGCCGCTCGCCGCCCGCCCGGTCCGGCTGTTCATGGGCGGCGAGCCCGTAGCGCAGGCGACCTGGGACGAGATCACGAGCGGCGGAACCGACGCCCTCAACCTGTACGGCCCCACCGAGTGCACCGTCGACTCCACCGCCACCCGCATCGCCGGGCCCCGGCCGCACATCGGCGACGCCCTGCCCGCCGTGACCCCGCACCTGCTGGACGAGGAGCTGCGACCGGTGGCCCCCGGCACCACCGCGGAGCTCTACCTCTCCGGTCCCACCGTCACCCACGGATACGTCGGCCGCCCCGGCCTGACCGCCGAACGCTTCGTGGCCAGCCCCTTCGCGCCCGGAGCACGGATGTACCGCACGGGCGACCTGGCCCGCCGCCGCCCGGACGGCACCCTGGAGTTCGCCGGCCGCGCCGACCGCCAGCTCAAACTGCGCGGCTTCCGCATCGAACCGGGTGAGATCGAGGGCGCCCTGACCCGTCATCCGCGGATCCGCGAGGCCGCCGTCAAGGTCCACGAGGCCGCCCCCGGAGACCAGCGGCTCATCGCCTACGTCACCGCCTCCGGCACCCCGGACCTCGCCACCGACGACATCCTGGCCCATGCCCGCACCCTGCTGCCCGCCCACATGGTCCCGGCCACGGCCCTCGTCCTCGACGCGCTGCCGCTCACCCCCAACGGGAAACTCGACCACGCAGCGCTGCCCGCCCCGGCGCCCCTCGCCGCGTCCCGGCCGGAGCCGGCGGACCGGTCGGGGACCGGTACCGGTCCGGCGGGCACCGGTCCGGTCGGCACCGGCCTGGCGGAACAGGTCGCCGACGTCTGGCGGACCGTCCTCGGCCGCGACGACATCCGCCCCGACGACGACTTCCTCACCCTCGGCGGCCACTCGCTCGCCGCACTGCGGGTCATCCACATCCTGCGCCGCACCCTGAGCATCGAACTCCAGTTGCGCCACCTGCTCGACGCCCGCGACCTCGCCGACTTCACCGAGGCGGTCCGCACGGCAGGCCAGGCCCCGGCGCCCCGGCGGCCGGCCCTCGTCGGCGGTGCGGCGGCTGCCCGATGACCCCGCCACGGCCCCGGATCGAGGGGGACTGGCTGCTGGTGCCCGCACCCCAGGACCACCGCCCCTACCGGCTGTTCTGCTTCCCGCACGCCGGCGGTGACGCCACCGCCTTCGCCCCGCTGGCCCAGGCGCTCGCCCCGGCCGCCGAGGTGTGGGCCCTGCGCATGCCGGCCCGGGGCGGACGCAGCCGCCACCCGATGCCCGCCACCTTCGACCAGCTGGTACGGACGGTGACGGACGCCCTGCTCCCGCACCTGGACGGCCGCTTCGGCTTCTACGGACAGAGCTTCGGCTCCCTGCTCGCCTACGAGGTGGCACGCGCCCTGCCCGCCGGGCACCGCCCGGAGACGGTGATCGCCGCCTCGGCGTCCGCGCCCGGCACCTGGTCCGCCCCGACCCCGCCGCAGCACGGCGCCGAGGATCTGCTCCGGACCTGCGGAATGGGTGAACTCGTCGCGTCGGAGCCGGAGTTGCGGGAGCTGGCGCTGCGGGCCATCCGCAGCGACCTCACGGTGCGCGACACCTACCGGTACCGGCCCGGCCCGCTGCTCGACACCGCTCTGCACGCCGTCGCCGGCGACGCCGACCCGATGCTCGACGCCACCCTGCTCGCGGGCTGGGCGGAGCACACCTCGGGCGCCTTCGACCTCACGGTCGTTCCCGGCGGCCATCTGCTGGCGACCGTACAACGGCCCGGACCCGTGGGCCTGCTGACCTCGATCGTCGGGCACCGGCCCGATCCGACCCCCAGGGAGCCCCGATGGCCACGAGCACAGCCCCTCGCCCACTGACCTCCGGCCCGGCGCCGGCCGCCCCCGTCGACCTGAGCGACCCCGCCCTGTGGACCCGCCCCGACCTGCCCGCCGTCGTCGACCGGCTGCGGGCTGCGGGCCCCGTCCAGCGCACCGGGACCGCCGACGACGGGCCGGTCTGGTCGGTGCTCTCCTACGACCTGGCCGTCGAGGTCCTCAAGGACGCGGCCACCTACAGCTCGGAGGGCGGCTCGCTGCTCGGCGCAGGAGCCGGGAACACACCCGTCGGCGCGGGCCGCATGATGGCCCTGACCGACCCGCCCCGGCACCGTGAACTCCGGGCGCCCGCCACCCCGTTCCTCTCGCCGGGCGGGGCCCGCGGCGCCGCCCCCGGCATCACCGAGCTGTCCCACCGGATCGTCACCACGGCGGTGGAGCGGGGCGAGGTCGACCTCGTCGACGTCGTCTCCCCGCTGCCCCTGACCGTGATGTGCGACCTGCTCGACGTCCCGGACCAGGACCGCGAGATGGTCGTACAGGTCTGCGACGACGCCTTCCTCGGCCGCACCGCGCAGGAGCGCAGAGCAGGTCATCAGCGGCTCATCCCGTATCTCATGCACCAGGTCATGAAGCGGCGGGCCGACCCCCGTGACGACCTCATCAGCATGATGGCCACGTACCGGATCGCCGGGCGGCTGCTGCCCGTCGAGGACGTGGTCCTCAACCTGGACAACATCGTCGTCGGCGGCGTCCAGACCGTCCGCCACACCGCCGTGATGGGCCTGCTCGCGCTCGTACGGCACCCCGATCTGTGGCACCGGCTGCAGAGCGGCGAGGCCGCGATGGGGCCGGCCCTCGACGAACTGCTGCGCTGGACCTCGGTCGGACTGCACACCCTGCGCACCGCCACCAGGGACACCGTGCTGGGCGGCCACGACATCCGGCGCGGCGAGCGCGTCGTCGTATGGACCTGGGCGGCCAACCACGACCCGGCCGCCTTCGACCGCCCGCACGACATCGTGCTCGACCGCAGCCCCAACCGCCACGTGGCCCTCGGCCTCGGCGCGCACTACTGCATCGGCGCCCCGCTGGCCAAGACGGAACTGAGCGCACTCTTCACGGCCCTGCTGGACCGCGTCGAGCGGATCGAGCCGACCGGACCGGTCCAGTACAACCGCTCGATCATCAACTTCGGCCTGGACCACTTCCCGGTGCGTCTGCTCGCCCGCCGAGCCCACCGATCCCGCTGAACTTCCGCTCTCCTGCCGGAATTCCTGCCTGTCGGCCCTATCTGGCGCCGATAACTTCGAAAAGCCCGGACGGCAGTTCTGCATCGCGGATTTCCGCGATTTCCGCCCCGCTCACGACGGAGGAAAAGACCATCATGACGAATCCCTTCGAGGACGAGAACGGCACCTACAAGGTGCTTGTCAACGACGAGAACCAGCACTCCCTGTGGCCCGCGTGGATCGACGTCCCGGCCGGCTGGACGGTCGCCTTCGGCGAGGCCGACCGGCAGGCCTGCCTCGCCTGGATCGAGGAGAACTGGACCGACATCCGCCCGGCGAGCCTGCTCGCCGCCCTCGGCCGCTAGGGGGCCCCGCCGTGTCGAACGCACCGACCACCCCGCGCTGGGAGACGGCTCCCGGCCGCCCGGCCCTGACCCGCGTGACCGGCGTCCACGACATGGACGCGGCCGTCGCATGGCTCCAGAGCAACAGTCCGCAGTTGCGGGCGGCGCTCGCCGAGCACGGCGCGATCTTCCTGCGGGGCCTGCCGGTCACCGGCAGCGAGGACGTCGCCCGGGTCCGCGACGTGCTGCTGCCCGAGCCCACCCCCTACCGGGAGAAGGCCACCCCGCGCAGCGACTTCGGCCACGGGGTCTTCTCCTCGACCGACCTGCCGTCCCACCAGTCGATCCGCATGCACAACGAGAACAGCTACACGCTCACCTTCCCCGGCAAGCTGCTCTTCGCCTGCCTCACCGCCCCCGCCGAGGGCGGTGCCACCCCCGTCGTCGACTGCCGCAAGGTCCTGGCGAACCTGCCCGCCGCCCTCGTGGACCGGGTGCGTGCCGGCGGCTGGACGCTCACCCGGAACTACTCGGAGTACGTGTCCCTGGACTGGCGCACGGCCTTCGCGACCGACGACCCGGCGAAGGTCGAGGAGTACTGCGCCGAGAACCTCGTCTCCTGGGAGTGGCGGGAGGACGGCCGGCTGCGGACCCGGCAGCTGCGCCCCGGCACGATCACGCACCCGGAGACCGGCGAGGAGGTCTGGTTCAACCACCTCGCGTTCTGGAACGAATGGTCGCTGGACCCGATGATCCGCGAGGCTCTGACCGACGAGTTCGGCCCCGACGGCCTGCCCTTCAACACAGGCGTCGGCGACGGAGCCCCCCTCACCCGGGACGACGTGGAGATCCTCAACGCCGTCTACGAGGCGGCCACCGTCCGCGAACCCTGGCAGCGGGGCGACGTGATGCTCGTCGACAACGTCCTCGCCGCCCACGGCCGCGACCCGTTCCGCGGCGACCGGAAGATCGCCGTCGCCATGGGATCGCCCGTCGACGTCCTGGACTGCCGGCCCAGCGTGCCGCCCGCCCCCTTCCGCGCCGCACCCCTGCCCACCGCCTGACCAGCCCCCGTGGCCCGTGACGTAAGGACAGATCCGTGATCCCGGTTTCCTTCGCGCAGCAGCGTCTGTGGCTGACCGACCAGATCGAAGGGCCTGGCCCGCTCTACAACCTGCCGTTCGCGGTCCGCCTGCACGGCGCACCGGACCCGGCGGCCCTGCGCGCCGCGGTCGTGGACGTCATCACCCGGCACGAGGCGCTGCGCACGGTCTTCCCGGCCGTGGCCGGCGTCCCCGTGCAACAGGTGGTGTCCGCCGGGCAGGCGGCGGCGGATCTCTCCTTCACGGTCGTCGACTGCACGGCCGACCCCGACGGCTATCCCGCGCGGCGCGACGCGGCGGCGGCCGAACCCTTCGACCTGCGCGGGGAACTCCCCGTCCGCATATGGGTGTTCGTCCTTGCGCCGGACGAGTACGTGCTGCTGACGGTGCTGCACCACATCGCCGGCGACGGCTGGTCGAAGGGGCCGTTCCTGCGCGACCTGGCCACCGCCCACACGGCCAGGCGCGCGGGCCGGGCCCCCGACTGGGAGCCGCTGCCCGTCCAGTACGCCGACTACGCGCTCTGGCAGCGCGAGTTGCTCGGCAGCGACAGCGACCCGGACAGCCTGATGGCCCGTCAACTCAACTACTGGCGGGCCAAGCTGGCCGGCCTCCCCGAGGAACTGACCCTGCCCACCGACCGGCCCCGCCCGCGCGCCCTGGGCGGCGGCGCCGACGCGCTGCCCCTGCGCCTCGACGCGGACCTGCACGCCAGGCTGCTGGACCTGGCGCGCACCCACCGGGTGACCCTGTTCATGGTGCTCCAGGCGGCCCTGGCCGCGCTGATCTCCCGGCTGGGCGGCGGCACCGACGTGCCGGTCGGCTCGGTCGTGGCGGGCCGCTCGGAGGAGGCACTCGACGACCTGGTCGGCTTCTTCGTCAACACGCTGGTGCTGCGCACCGACGTCTCCGGCGACCCGTCCTTCACCGAACTCCTCGCCCGGGTCCGGGAGACCCACCTGGAGGCCCACGCCCACCAGGACGTGCCCTTCGAACGGCTGGTGGAGGAGCTCAACCCGGTCCGCTCGACGGCCCGCCACCCCCTGTTCCAGGTGATGGCCGTCCTGCAGAACAACGAGAACGCCTCCCGCGGCCAGGCAGCCCCGGACGGCCCGGACTTCACGCCCGAGCCGCTGGGGATCAGGGTCGCGAAGTTCGACCTCAACATCGGAATGGAGGAGAACCACACCCCGGACGGTGCCCCGGCCGGGATCACCGGCTCCATCGAGTTCGCGGCCGACCTGTTCGACCCCGGGACGGTCGCGGCGTTCGCCGCCCGCTGGGAGCGGCTGCTCAGGGCGGCCACTGCCGACGCGGACGTACCGGTCGGCCGGCACGACCTGCTGAGTGAGGAGGAACGAGCCCGGATCCTGGGGGAGTGGAACGACACCGCACGCCCGGTGCCGGGCGACGGCACCCTGACGGAGGCGTTCACCCGGCAGGTCGCACGCACCCCGCACGCCGTCGCGGTGGTGTCGGACGAAGTCACCTACACCTACGCGCAGTTGCAGACCCGCGCACGGAGCCTCGCGGCCCGGCTCGCCGCGCTGGACGTGGGCCCGGAGACGCCCGTGGCGATGCTGCTGGAGCGCTCGGCCGAGGTCGTGGTCGCCACGCTGGCGATCGTGCTTGCGGGCGGGGCGTACGTCCCGTTGCACGCCTCCCTGCCGGCGGACCGGCTGGAATGGGTGCTGGCCCAGGCCGGGGCCCCGGTGCTGCTGACGGACCGCGACGACCTCGGCTTCGTCCCCGACGCCCTGGTGATGCGGCCCGAGGGCGACCCCGTACCCGGATTCCGGGCACCGGCGGCCCACCCCGACCAGCTCGCGTACGTGATGTACACCTCCGGCTCCACCGGGCAGCCCAAGGGCGTCGCGGTCCGCCACCGCGACGTCGTCGCCCTCGCCACCGACCACCGCTGGCACGGCGGGAACCACCGCCGCGTCCTGCTGCACTCGCCGCACGCCTTCGACGCCGCCACCTACGAACTGTGGGCGCCCCTGCTGTCCGGCGGCACCGTCGTTGTCGCCCCGCCCGGCCACCTCGACCCGGCCGTCCTGCGCGACACGATCGAACGCCACGCGGTGACGGCGGCCTGGCTCACCAAGGGCCTGTTCGACGTCGTCGCCGAGGAGAGCCCGCACTCCCTCGCCGGCCTGCGCGCGGTCACCACCGGCGGCGACGCGGCCGCCCCGGCCATGCTCCGCCGGGTCCTCGACGCCTGCCCCGGCCTGGTCCTGGGCAACGGGTACGGCCCGACCGAGACCACCACCTTCGCCACGTTCCGCCGGATCACCGAGGACGACCTCGGCGGAACCCGGGTGCCGATCGGCACCCCTCTCGACAACATGCGCGCCTACGTCCTGGACGGCGGCCTGCGCCCGGTGCCGCCGGGCGTCCACGGCGAGCTGTACGTGGCCGGAGCCGGCCTCGCCCGCGGCTACGCGGACCGGCCCGCCCTGACCGCCGAACGCTTTGTGGCCTGCCCCTTCGAGCCGGGCGAGCGGATGTACCGCACCGGCGACCTGGTACGCCACCGCGCGGACGGCACCGTCGAGTTCCTCGGCCGCACCGACCACCAGGTCAAGATCCGCGGCTTCCGCATCGAACCCGGCGAGATCGAGGCCGTACTCGCCCGGCACGAGGGCGTCGGCCAGGTCGCCGTGATCGTCCGCGAGGACGACGGCGGGAAGCGGCTGGTGGCCTACTGCACCCCCGCGGGCGAACAACCGGACCTGGCAAGCGCGTTGCACCGGTACGCCGTCGGCACCCTGCCGGGCTACATGGTGCCCCTTGTGATGGTCCTCGACCGGCTCCCGCAGACCGCCAACGACAAACTGGACCGCGCCGCCCTGCCCGCCCCCGACCTGGGCGGACCAGCCGGCGGACGCGCCCCTCGCACACCCCGCGAGGAGATCCTGTGCGGCCTGTTCGCCGAACTGCTCGGCCTGGCCTCGGTGGGCGTCGACGACGACTTCTTCGCCCTCGGCGGCCACTCCCTGACGGCCACCCGGCTGGTCAGCCGCATCCGCACGGTCCTGGGCGCCGAGCTCCCGCTGGCCGAACTGTTCCAGGCACCGACGCCCGCGGGCCTCGCCGACCGTCTCCCCGACGGCACCGCAGGCACCCCGGCGCGCCCCGCACCCCGGCCGGCCGTCCGGCCGGAGCGGCTCCCGCTCTCCTTCGCCCAGCAGCGTCTCTGGTTCATCGGCCAGGCCGAGGGCCCCAGCGCCACCTACAACGTCTCCCTCGCCCTGCGGCTGCGCAGCGCCCTGGACACCACCGCCCTGGAGGCCGCCCTCAGGGACGTCGTCGGCCGCCACGAGGCCCTGCGCACCGTCTACCGCACCTTCGGCGGCGTCCCCTACCAGCACGTCCTCGACGAGCCGCCCGCCCCGCTGCTGACCGTCGCGGACATACCCGTCGCCGACGCCGCGGGCCATGTCTTCGACCTCGCCACGGACGTCCCCGTGCACGCCCACCTGATCCCCGACGGACCCGACGAACAGATCCTCGTCCTGGTCGTCCACCACATCGCCGCCGACGGCGCCTCCCTGCGCCCGCTGTTCGACGACCTCCTCACCGCCTACCGGGCCCGCCGCGCGGGCACCGCCCCGAACTGGCGGCCGCTGCCGCTGCAGTACGCGGACTACGCGCTCTGGCAACGGGAACTGCTCGGCACCGACCAGGACCCCGACAGCCTCCTGACCCGGCAGCTCGCCCACTGGAAGCACGCCCTCGCCGGGCTCCCCGACGAACTCGGCCTGCCGACCGACCGGCCCCGCCCGGCCGTACCCGGCCACCGCGGCGACACCGTCCGCTTCGAACTCGACCCCGCCCTCCACACCCGTCTCACCGCACTGGCCCGCACCCACGGTGCCACCCTGTTCATGGTCCTCCAGGCCGCGTTCGCCACCCTCCTGCACCGCTTCGGCGCCGGTGACGACATCCCCGTCGGCACCCCCGTGGCCGGCCGGGCGGACGGCGCCCTGGACGACCTGGTCGGCTTCTTCGTCAACACCCTCGTCCTCCGGACCGACCTGTCGGGCCGCCCGAGCTTCACCGAACTGCTGACCCGCGTCCGCACCGCCGACCTCGCCGCCTACGCCCACCAGGACGTGCCCTTCGAACGGCTGGTGGAGGAGCTCAACCCGGTCCGCTCCCCGGCCCGCAACCCCCTGTTCCAGGTGATGCTGGCCTACGACAACACCACCGAGGCGGACATCGCCTTCCCCGGGGTGCACGCCGAGCACGAGACCACCGACTTCACGACCTCCCCCTTCGACCTGTGCCTCAATGTCACCGAACGCCACGGCCCGGACGGCGCCACGACCGGACTGGGCGGCGCGCTCGAATACGCCACCGACCTGTTCGACCGCGCGACCGCCGAGCGGCTCACCACCGCCCTCACCAGCGTGCTGAGCCAGGTCGCCGAGGACCCCGGCCGCGCCGTCGGCAGCCTGGACGTCCTGACGGCGGACGACCGTACGGCGCTGGAGCGCTGGAACGACACCGTCCTCCCCGAGTCGCGCGCCCTGCTGCCGGAGGTATTCGCGGCACAGGCCGCCCGGACCCCCGACGCCGTGGCCCTGGTCAGCCGTGACACCTCGCTGACCTACCGGGAGCTGGACGCCCGCGCCGACGCCCTGGCCGGGCGGCTGGTTGCCGCCGGTGTCGGACCCGAGGAGGTCGTCGCCCTCGCCCTGGACCGCTCGGCCGGCTCGATCGTGGCGCTCCTGGCCGTGCTCAAGGCGGGCGGCGCCTACCTCCCGCTGGACGCCGACTACCCGGCGGACCGCCTCACCCACATGCTCCGCGACACCGCCCCGCTGCTCGCCCTGACCCACGCCGCCTGGCCTCTTCCGGACATCCTGGACGGCCTGCCCCAGCTGTCGGAAGACGAGCAGGGCTCCCTGACCGGCCACCCGGGCCCGGCCACGCCCCGGGCCGGCGCCCGCAACGCCGCCTACCTCATCTACACCTCCGGCTCGACCGGCCGGCCCAAGGGCGTGGTGATCGAGCACCGGGGCGTCGCCAACCTGTACGCCTTCCACCGGGCCACCACCATCGCGGAGGCCGAACGCGCCCACCCGGGGCGGCGGTTCAGGTTCGCGCTGACCGCCTCGCTGTCCTTCGACACCTCCTGGGAGGGAATCCTGTGGATGGTGGCCGGGCACGAACTGCACCTGCTCGACGACGACTGCCGCCGTGACGCCGCCGCCGTGGTGCGCCACGTGGCCGAGACCGGGATCGACGCCATGGACGTCACCCCCACCTACGCAGAGCAACTCCTCGAGGAGGGGCTGCTGGAGCGACGCCCGCTCCCGGTCCTGATGCTCGGCGGCGAGGCCGCAGGACCGGCCCTGTGGACCGCCGTGCGCGAGACCCCCGGAGTGACCGGCCACAACCTCTACGGCCCCACCGAGTACAGCGTCGACGCCCTCCACGCCCGGCTGGCCGAACACGAAACCCCGCTGATCGGGACGCCGTTGACGAACACCCGGGCCCATGTGCTGGACGAGGGCCTACGCCCGGTCCCGGTCGGTGTGGCGGGCGAGCTGTACCTCGCCGGCGCGGGCATCGCCCGCGGCTATCTGAACCGCCCCGCCCTCAGCGCCGAGCGGTTCGTCGCCGATCCGTTCGCGGCGGGGGAGCGGATGTACCGCACCGGCGACCTGGTGCGCCGCCGCCCGGACGGCGAGGTGGAGTACCTGGGACGCACGGACCACCAGGTCAAGATCCGCGGTTTCCGCATCGAACTCGGCGAGGTGGAGGCGGTACTGGCCCGCTGCCCCGGAGTGACGCAGGCCGTGGTCGTCGCCCACGAGGGGCGGCTGGCCGGCTATGTGACCGGCGAGGCCGACGGCACCGCCGTACGGGAGTTCGCGGCGGGTGCGCTGCCCGGGTACATGGTCCCGGCGTCGGTCACGGTGCTGGACGCGCTGCCCCTGAACGTCAACGGCAAGCTGGACCGCGCGGCGCTGCCCGCACCGCGCTTCGCGGGAACGGCGGCCGGACGGGCGCCGGCGAGCCCCCGCGAGGAGACCCTGTGCGGTCTGTTCGCCGACGTGCTGGGTCTGGAGTCGGTCTCGGTGGACGACGACTTCTTCGCCCTGGGCGGCCACTCGCTGCTGGCGACCCGGCTGCTGAGCCGGATCCGCGCCGTGCTGGGCGAGGACATCGGCATCCGCGCCCTGTTCGAACACCCCACCCCCGCCGGTCTCACCCGCCACCTCGACACCGAGCGCGGACCGCAGGACTCCCTCGGGACCCTGCTGCCGCTGCGGACCGGCGGCACCGCGACCCCCTTGTTCTGCGTCCATCCGGGAGCCGGCATCAGCTGGGTCTACTCCGGCCTGCTGCGCCACATCGACACCGCCCACCCGGTCTACGGCCTCCAGGCCCCCGGCCTGCGGGGCGCCACCCCCGACAGCGTCGGCGCACTGGCCGCGACCTACCTGCGGCACATCCGGTCCGTCCAGTCCCAGGGCCCCTACCACCTGCTCGGCTGGTCCTTCGGCGCCGTCGTCGCCCACGAGATGGCCGTACGGCTCCAGGCGGACGGCGAGGAGCCCGGCTCCCTGATCCTGCTGGACGGCTACCCGCCGACCCCGGCCCCCGACCGCGGCGACACGTCGGGCCCAGCGGAACGGCCGGACCCGCTCGCGGCACTGCTGGCCTCACTGGGCTACGCCACCGACGGCCAGGCGGCCGGCGGGGACCGCGAGGACGCCGGGGACGGCGAGGACAGCGGGGAGAGCGCGGACGGACATGGCGGCGACGGGGGCGTACCGGAGGCCCTGCGGGCCATGCTCGGCGACGCAGTCGACGTCCTGCCCCGGGTCTTCGCCGACCACGACAGGTTGCTGGCCGCACACGTGCCCGGTGTCTACCGGGGCGACGCCCTGTTCATCGGCGCCGCGCTCGACAAGCCCGCCGACTGGCCGTACGAGAGCGCCTGGCGGCCGTACGTCACCGGCCTGATCGAACACGACCTGCTCGCCTGCGAGCACGGCGCGATGACCCGGCCCGGTCCGATCGCCCTGATCGCGGAAGCGGTCGCCAAGAAACTCCGCACCGCACAGCCGGGAGAGCACCGATGAGCCGCGCGTACGCCGATCCCGCCGCCCCCGGGCGGGAGGACGGGCGGCCCGCCCGCGGCCGCCTGGGCCTGTGGTCCGAACGGAACTTCCGCAGGCTGTGGCTGGGCGAGACCACGAGCGGCCTGGGCACCGCGGTCGGCCATGTGTCCCTGTCCCTGGTGGCGGTGGTCACGCTGCACGCCTCCCCGTTCATGATGGGCGTACTGACCGCGGCGGCCTGGACACCGTGGCTGCTCATCGGCCTCCCGGCGGGTGCCTGGGTGGACCGCTGGCCGCGCCGCCGCACCATGCTGGTCTGCGACCTGGCGCTGATGCTCCTGTTCGGCAGTGTTCCCGTGGCCGCCTGGCTGGGGGTGCTCACCCTCACCCAGGTCGTGCTCGTCGCCCTGCTCTCCGGCGCGGCGAAGGTGTTCTTCAGCACCGCCTACACGGCGCTGCTGCCCGCGCTCGTGACCGACGACGACATGCTGGAGGCCAACGCCAAGCTGCACGGCGCCGAATCGGCGGCGGACGTCGCGGGACCCGGTGTGGCGGGCCTGGTCACCCAGGCCTTGGGCGCGGTCACCGGGGTCCTCCTCGACGCGGTGACGTACCTGGTCTCCGCACTCTGCCTCGGCGGGATCGACGTACCCGAGAACCCGCCGGAGCCGTCCGAGCGCAGAGCGCTCCGGCGGGAGATCGCCGAAGGCGTGCGGTTCGTGGCCCGCGACCCGTACCTGCGGACGCTGGCGGGCTTCGGTGCCCTCGCCAACCTGGCCCTCAACGGAATCCAGGCCGTACAGACCGTCTTCCTCGTGCGGGACGTCGGCCTCCGACCGGGCGCAGTCGGCACCGTGTTCGCGGTGGTGAGCGTCGGCGGCCTCGCCGGGGCGGCCGTCGCCGGCCGGATCGCCCGCTGGTTCGGCACCGCCCGCGGACTGCTGCTGTGCATGCTGGTCGTGGCGCCCTTCATCTTCCTGCTGCCCTTCGCGGGACGGCAGTTGCCGCTCATGGTGAGCGCCCTCGCCTGGGGCGTCGCGGTGTGCGGCGTGGTCGCGGGCAACGTCATCGTCGCCGGCTTCTACCAGACGTACTGCCCCTCCCACCTGCTCGGCCGGATCCGGGCGAGCGCGTCGACCGTCAACTACGGGGCGATCCCCGTCGGCGCCCTGCTCGGCGGCTGGCTGGGCGGCGCCGTGGGCAGCAGACCCACCATCTGGATCATGTCCGCCGTGCTGCTGACCGCCGCTCTCGTCCTGCTCGCGAGCCCCCTTCGCACCCTCCGCAACCTTCCCCGGACGTCGTAAGGACTGATGACCGCCATGGAACTCCGCACCCAGCGTTCCGCCCGCCCCCGGCACTACCTGATGTGCCGCCCGACCCACTTCGAGGTCACGTACTCGATCAACCCCTGGATGGACCCCGCCAAACCGGTGGACACGGAACTCGCCGTCACCCAGTGGGAACAGCTCGTCGCCCTGCACCGCGAACTCGGGCACCACGTCGAGTTCATCGACCCGCTGCCCGGCTGTCCCGACATGGTGTACGCGGCGAACGGCGCCACGGTGGTGGACGGCAGGGTCCTCGGGGCCAGGTTCCGCGACGCCGAGCGGGCGGCCGAGGGACCCGCCTACCTGGAGTGGTTCCGCGAGCGCGGCTACCGGGTGCACGACCCGGTCCATGTCAACGAGGGCGAGGGCGACTTCCTGCTCGCCGGCGACCGGCTGCTCGCCGGCACGGGCTTCCGCAGCACCCCCGAGAGCCACGCCGAGGCCGCGGAGTTCCTCGGCCGCCCGGTCGTCGGCCTGGAGCTGGTCGACCCGCGCTTCTACCACCTCGACACGGCCCTGACCGTCCTCGGCCACGACGAGATCATGTACTACCCGGGCGCCTTCGCCCCGCACAGCCTGGCCGTCCTGCGGAACCTGTACCCCGACGCGATCCTCGTCGACGAGGCCGACGCCGAGCACTTCGGCCTCAACGCGGTCAGCGACGGCCGCCACGTCGTCCTGCCCGAGTCGGCCGCCGGGGTGGCACGGCGCCTGCGCGACCGCGGCTTCGAACCCGTCGGCCTCGACCTGTCCGAACTGCTCAAGGGCGGCGGCAGCGTGAAGTGCTGCACCCTCGAACTCCGCGACCGTCCCGCACTCGACTGACATGCGGCGGACACCCAGGTACCGGACAGATGGCGGGATCGAGCGTCCATCCGCTGTAGATCGCCTCCCGGTTTCATCGACCGACGAGGGTCTCCGACGGGGGAGCCCGGAGAGGAACGACCAGGCATGACGAGCGAGGAGTTCACCCACCCTCCGACCGAGGAGGAGGCCCGGGCGGCCTTCGTGTCCCGGGAGGCCGGGCCGGCGGTGGATGCCGGGGAACTGGCCGACCGGGCGGCGGCCCTGCTGTCGTCCGCCGCCACCGGGGACCGGGCGGCCCGGACCGGTGGCGACGAGGAGGACCTGAACACACTGCTGGCCGCGCTGGCGGGACACCTGGCCGGCCGGTCCCGCCTCGGCGCGGTCGCCCCCCGGTCCGCGGCGTGGGGGCTGGACCTGGACACCGGCGTCCTGCGCCGGGTCCCCGCCGGGCGGCCGGCCGTCACGGCCGACCCACCGGGGCACCCCCCGGTGGGAGTGGCGGCGGGCCTCACCTGGGTGAGCGCCCTGGAAACCGGCATGACCGCGCACTGCGAGGCCCTGCTGGCCCGGCGCCTCGCCGAGCCCGGTACCCGCGTGCCGCGCCTGTGCCTCGCGGGCCTGTGCGACGGCCACTGTTCCCCCGGCGACTGCGCCAAGAGCGCCACAGGTGCGGCACGGCGGCTCTACGCGGCGGGCGAACCCGTCGCGCACGACCTGTCCGGCCTGCTCTCCCTGCCCGGCTGCGCGATCCGGGTGGGCCCCCGCCCGGACACGGTCGTCGCCACCGGCGCCACCCGCGCCGAGGCGGTCCGCCGCGCCACCGCACGCGCGCTGCGGGCCCTGACCGCCGCCGACCCCGGCCCTCGGACCCTGCCGGCGATCGGCCCGGACCAGGAACTCCCGCCGCCCGGAGCCGGACCGTCCCACCCCGTGCACTGGTCCCGGCCGCTCGACGCCCTGCGCGCCCAGGGCCTCACCCCGGTCGCGGTACTGCTGGACCAGGACCCCGGCGTCAACGAGGTACTCCCGTATCTGGTCCACGTCGTGCTGCTAGACGGGCCTCGATGACGAAGGGAACTCTCCGGTCGGGGACCGCGCACAACTACCGTGCGCGATCAGGCAATTGACGGCGTGGTCGGGGGCTGCTTCACTGGTCCGGTGGCTGAGCCAATGGGCCAGTGAGCCGCCGAACCACCGACCGAAGCCTGGGAGATCCTCCGTGGCCGTCGAGAGCATTCCGCGCACAACCGTGGTCGACCTGCTGGAAGCACGGTTGCGTGACGACATCCTGAGCGGCACGCACCGCCCCGGAACCCTGCTGCCCCCCGAGCGGGAGCTGGCCGCCGGGTACGGGGTCACCCGTACGACCCTGAAGCACGCGCTGACCCGGTTGGAGCAGGCGGGACTGCTGAGCACCCGGCACGGCATCGGCACGCGCATCCTGGACTACCTGCGGATCGGCGGCGCCGACCTGCTCCCGATGCTGGCCGCCCAGGATCCCACGTGGCTGCGGGAGGTCTTCGAGGTGCGGCGGCACATCGGCACCCTGATCGCCGGCCGCGCGGCCGACCGGCGCACGCAGCGGCAGGCCCGGCGGCTGGAGCACCTGCTGCACCAGGTCGCCGACGGCCCGGACGCCGACGCCGTCCAGCTCGCCGACGTGGAAGTGCACCGCGAACTGGCGCGGGCCACCGGGAACCGGGTCTATCTCCTCCTCACGAACACGCTGTTCAACGCGTACCTTCCGGTACGGGCCGCGCTGCGGGCGCCGTTCGAGGACGCGGCGCGGGCGACGGACCGGCTCGCGCCGGTGGTACGGGCCGTGGTCGACCGGGACGCCGAGGAGGCGCGGCGCGCGGCGGCGGCGTATCTGGCCGACACGGAGAAGATCATGCTCGGTTCGCTGAGCGGTCCTGACGGGCGACCGACCACCGACAGCCCCCGGTAGCCGGGTTTCCCGGCCCCTGCGAGTCTCCGATCAAGCGTGGACGCGTGTTCGTTCCACGTTTCCTGTCATGTCATGCACAGGACAACATCGGCCCCGGTCCGGGCCCACCACCCCTATGACGGCCGCCCGTTCACCGTGGGCGCGGCGGCGACCGACAACACGAGGAGCATGGTGAGCAGATCAAGCAGGAGACGCGGCGTCCTCATCGGCGTCATGCTGTCCGCCGTCATCGGCGGCACCGTCCAGCCGGCGATCGCCGCACCGGTGCGGGACGCGGGAGACCAGGCCACGCCGTTCCGGAAGTCTCCGGTGGCGTCGACCGAGCAGGAGATCGCGCGGGCGCTGTCCGCCTCGCTGCGCGACCCGCGGTGGCGCGAACAGGTCCGTACGGCCGCGCTCGGCACCGAGGACGTGGACCTCCAAGCGCTGGCGGGCAGCAGCACCACCCCTCCGGCGGGCAGGAACCTGTTCGCCTCCGTCTCCGCCGCGGACCGCCGCATCGCAGGTCTGAAGGGCCTGCCCGCGTCGACGGGGTCGCTGCTGCGCGTCCGGCTGGGCGCGCCGTCCATGCGCTCGCGCCTGGACGCCGGCGCGACTCCCTGGATCGCCGTCGCCGCGGCCGCCGACGACGCCAAGAGCCTCACGGCATACGACAGCCGGGGCAACGCCCACGCCGTCGACACCGCGCGCGTTCCCGACCGCCCGCTGTACATCCTCGACATCGACGTCACCAAGGCCCACCGGGCCGGCCTGAAGGTGCTGCAGAAGGCCTTCGCCGACAAGGGCCTGACCTCCCTCCCGGCGAAAGCGCCGAACAGCGCCGCCGCCGCGAGCACGGCAGGCTGGTGGGCGACCAAGGTCACGGCCGTCGAGGTGAACGACGACCAGGAACCCTGGTTCAAGGGCGCCGCCGAGATGTTCTCGCTCGTGACCGGCTTCGGCCAGGACGGCACGGCACGCGTCGACTCGGTGGACATGCCCTACCTGGACTACGACGGCACCGTCTACTACCCGAACCAGATCCTGGTCAACTGGTCGAACTACAAGTACAACCTGGCCGACGTCGTCATGATGGAGGACGACGACGGCACCAACTACCGTGCGCTCGCCCAGGCGATCACCACGGCGCTGCTCACCGTGACCGACCAGGGCACGTACATCCCGTTGGTGAACGCGGTCCTGAGCGCGATCCCCGACAGCTGGTTCACCGACGACCCCGACTACGTGGAGTCCTGGTACACCCTCGCCCAGAACTCCACGGGCCGGCTGAACGGCGCCTCCGGCAACGGCTGGATGACCGTCGAGCCCTACTTCGTCGAGGAGTTCTAGACCCCGCACGCGAGAGCGGACCGGCCGCCGCCGCACGTCGGCGAACGGGCCGGTCCGCGCCGGGGACGCGGCCGTCCGAGCGCACGCTCGGACGGCGCGCAGGGTGCAGGCGACGTCACGGAGTACCTTCGTCACCGCCGGTGCTCTGGTCGCGGGCCAGAGCGTGGGTCACCGCGGTGGTGCTCTCGTACAGTGCCCGGTACTGGCTGAACCTGCGGTCGTGGACACCCGCGGTGGCGGGGTCGGGCCGGACCACCGATTCCGCCGGATTCCAGGCCGTGATCTCCGGCCGGCCGATCAGCCCGGCGGCGAGGAAGGCGGCACCGTAGCTGGCACCGATGGTCGTGCGGGCGACGATCTGTTCGAGACCGGTGACATCGCTGACGATCTGCGGCCACAGTCCGCCGCGGGTGCCGCCGCCGACCGCGACGACCCGCCGGATGTCGGCACCGGCCGCGAGCATCGTCTCGACGTTGTGCCGGACTCCGTAGGCGGTCGCCTCCAGCGCCGCCCGCATCAGGTCGCCCCGGGTGTGACCCAGCGTCAGTCCCGCGACCACGCCCCGGGCGTCGGGGTCCATGACGGGTGTGCGCTCCCCGGCGAAGTACGGCAGCATCACCAGGCCGTTCGCACCCGGGGGCGAGGCGGCCGCCTCGTCGAACAGCACGCCGGGGGAGACGTCGCCGAAGAGATGCCCCAGCCAGTCGGTGACGGCTCCGGAGGTGGCCATGCCGCCGGCCAGGCAACGGGTGCCGGGCAGGGCGCCGACCGTGGACCACATCGACGGGCTGGTGACGAGCCGGTCGACGGTGTTCACCAGGAACATCGTGGTGCCGTACATCAGCATCAGGTCGCCGACGCCGTGGCCGCCGACGCTGATGGCCTCGCTCCAGGCGTCGATCGTCCCCACCACGACCGGTGTCCCGGCCGGGATGCCCGGAACCGGTGTGCTCACCCGGCCGGCCTCCTCGCCCGGCCAGCGCAGCGGGGGGAGTTCGATGCCGGGCGCGATGCGCTCGGCCCATTCGGGGATCCAGCGCTGCTCGTGGATGTCGAACAGCGGGGTGCACTGGCTGGCGGAATGCAGGTCCAGCACATAGGCGCCGGTCAGCCGGTGGGCGAGCCACGACGCGGGCATGAGGAGGCGGCGGGCGCGGGTCCACGCCTCGGGCTCCCGCTCGCGGATCCAGGCGAGTTTCGGCCCGACGGCCTGGGACGACAGCGCCGACCCGCACCTGCGGAAGATCGTGTCCGGCCCCAACTCCCCGTTCAGCCGCGCGATCTGCTCCTCGGCGCGGGTGTCCACGCCGTACAGCACCGCCGGACGCACCGGCTCTCCCGCGTCGTCGACCAGGAGGGTGCACGGGCCCATGCCGCTGACTCCGACGGCCCGGACGGTGATGTCGTCGCGGTCGAGCAGCTCGGCCGCGAGCGAGACGAACTCGTCCCACCACACGTGCGCGTCCATCTCGACGTGCCCCGGCCGGGGCCGGTCGACCACGTGACGGCGTACGGCCTCGCCCAGGATCCGGCCGGCGGTGTCGACCACCACGCCCTTGGTACTGGAGGTGCCGACGTCAACCCCGAAGACGACGTCGATCATGTCCTGCCTCCCCGTCCGCTGCAGTCGTTGACATGTTCCTGCCTTGTGGCTAGCTTCACGAACAGTTCCCGCTCTGCTCCCTGGGCGCCCATGGCCCCAGGGTCCCATCGAAGCGTTCGCATCCCAGGCACCTCATCTCCACGGTTGGACAACGTTGTCAGTCTTGGGTGATCAAGACATCTCGGCGCGCCGTATCACCCGGGGCCGCGTTCTCGACGCGAAGACAACGTTGTCGGACCTCCACTTCCGAGTAGAGGAGCAAACCCCGTGATCACACGACTGTCGAGACCTCCCGGAACCATGGCGGTCGGTCTCCTCGCCGCCGCGGCGCTGGCCGCGGCCGGGCTGTGCACGCCCGCGTGGGCGGCCGGGAAGGCCGCGCTCGTCACCTCGCCGGCGACGCTCGTCAATCCGTTCATCGGAACGTCGAACCAGGCAGACGACTTCCCGGGTGCCGACGTCCCGTTCGGCATGGTGCAGTGGAGCCCGGACACGCCGTCGCGCCCCGACGGCGGGGGCTACGAGTACAACGACTCGTCGATCACCGGCTTCAGCCTGACCCACATCGCCGGACCCGGTTGCGGCGCGGCCGGTGACATACCGGTGCTGCCCACGGTGGGAGCCGTGAACACCGGCGCCACGGGCACGTTCTCGCACGCCAACGAGTCGGCGTCCGCCGGGTCGTACAAGGTCGCGCTCGACAACCAGGTGACCACCGAACTGACCACCACGACACGCAGCGGCATGGCCCGCTTCACCTTCCCGTCCACCAGCCAGGCCAACCTGATCTTCAAATTGACGGGCAGTCAGAACGGTGCCAGCTCGACCCAGTTCACCAAGGTGTCGAGCACAGAGGTGAGCGGACAGGTCACCAGCGGCCACTTCTGCGGCGCGGGAAACACGTACACCGTGTACTTCGACATGGTTTTCGACCAACCGTTCACCACACAGGGCAGCTCGCTCGCCAAGGCGTCGACCGCCACTCCCACCGCGCCGGCCACAGTGTCGAAGAACGCCGCCGAGAAGCCCAACCAGCCGGTGCTGCACGGCAAGACTCCCAGCACCACGCGCCCGAAGTCGACGCAGACCACCAAGGACAGCGTCTCCCCCGACGCCGCCGCCTCGAACGGCTACGTCACCTTCAACACCACGAGCAACCCGGTCGTGCAGGCCAAGGTCGGCGTCTCCTACGTGTCGATCGCGAACGCGGTCGCCAACCGGACCGCGGAGAACACCGGGTGGGACTTCAACGCGACCCGCACCGCCGCACAGAACGCGTGGAACAGCACGCTCGGCAAGGTCCAGATCGCCGGCGGGACGGCCGCGCAGCAACAGAGTTTCTACACCGCGCTCTACCACTCGCTGCTGCACCCGAACGTGATCAGCGACGCCAACGGCCAGTACTACGGCTTCGACGGCAGGACGCACATCGTGGACGCGGGCCACAGCGCGGTGTACGCGAACTACTCGGGCTGGGACATCTACCGCTCACAGGCCCAGCTCGAAGCGCTCATCGCCCCCCAGGTCGCCTCGGACACCGCGCAGTCGATGGTCGACGACTACGCGCAGACGGGCGTCTTCCCCAAGTGGTCGGAGAACAACGGCGAGTCGTACGTCATGGTCGGTGACCCGGCGGACGCCATCATCGCCGACTACTACGCCTTCGGTGCCCGCAGCTTCGACACCACCACCGCCCTCGCCGACATGGTCAAGCAGGCGAGCACCACCAACAACGACCGGCCCGGCCTCGCCTACCTGAACTCGCCGGGATACATGCCGCACGACGGCAGCTACGGCTGCTGCAACTTCTACGGCCCGGTGGCCACCACCCTGGAGTACGACACCGCCGACTTCGCGATCTCCGCGATGGCCGGAGCACTCGGCGACACCGCCGACCAGAAGACCTACGCCAACCGCGCCCAGGACTGGCGCAACGTCCTCAACCCCGCCTCCGGATTCGTGGAACCCCGCAACGCCGGGGGCTCCTGGACCGGCGGCTTCGACCCCACCAGCGGCACCGACATGGTCGAGGCCGACTCCTGGATCTACACCGGAATGGTCCCCTTCGACATCGGCGGCCTGGCGCACGCCAAGGGCGGCAACACCGCGATGAACCACTACCTGGACACCGTGCTGCGCAGCTACACCGGCGCCAACGGCTACGCCTGGGTCGGCAACGAGCTGAGCATCGAACTCCCGTGGGAGTACGACTACACCGGGCAGCCCTACAAGACACAGGGCACGGTACGGGCGATCCAGGACCAGATCTGGTCGAACACCCCGGGCGGCCTGGCCGACGGCAACGACGACCTCGGTGCGATGAGCGCCTGGTACGTGTGGTCGGCGCTCGGCATGTTCCCCGAGACACCCGGCACCGCCGACCTCGCCCTCGGCTCACCGCTGTTCACCCAGGCCGTGATCACCCTTCCCTCGGGCGGGACGCTGACGGTCAACGGCAACGGCGCGGCCGACAACGCCCCCTACGTCCAGTCCGCGGCGTGGAACGGCACGGCGTGGAACAACGCCTACGCCCCCACCACGGCGATCACGTCCGGCGGCACGCTCGACTTCACCCTGGGCACCAGCGCCAACACCTCGTGGGCGACCGCGGCCGGCGCGGCACCTCCCTCCTACGCGGGCGACACCACGGCCCCGGCCTCGCCGCGCATCGGTCCGCTCACCTCGTCGGTGGCCTCGACCCTCTGCGTGGACGACGCGTCCTCCGGCACCGCCGACGGCACCCACGTCCAGATCTGGGGCTGCAACGGCACCTACGCCCAGGACTGGATCGTCGCCGGCGACGGAACCGTCCGGGCCCTCGGCAAGTGCCTGGACGCCGACCACAGCGGGACCACCAACGGCACCCTGATCCAGCTGTGGACCTGCAACGGCACCGGCGCACAGCAGTGGACGACCGGCGCCAACGGGTCCCTGGTCAACCCCGAGTCGAACCTGTGCCTCGACGACCCCAACTCCTCCACCACGAACGGCACGCAGCTTCAGCTGTACACCTGCAACGGCACGGCGGCCCAGAACTGGAAACTGCCGAGCTGACCCGTCGGCGGGGAAGCGAACCGCCCTGACGCCCCGGAGCCGGCCGGGCATCTGCCCGCCCGGCCGGCTCCACGAACACACGGGGGAGGTCAGCAGTACAGGTTGGCACCGGGGGTGACGCCCAGGATGGAGGTGAAGCGCTGGTAGGCGTCGACGCGGCTCTGGACCTGGGCCGGGTTGCGGCCGTCGCACTCCAGGGAGCCGTTGATGGAGCGGATGGTCTGGCCGAATCCGGCGCCGTTGACCATGGCGTTGTGGGGGGTCATGGTGCCGGGGCCGCTCTGGGTGTTCCAGTACCACAGGCCGGTCTTCCAGGCGACGGCCGAGTCGTTCTGCACGAGCCAGGGGTTGTTGAGCAGGTCGATGCCGAGCGCGTCACCGGCCGCCTTGTAGTTGAAGTTCCAGCTGAGCTGGATGGGGCCGCGCCCGTAGTAGGCGGCCTGGCCGGCCGGGCAGCCGTAGGACTGGCTCCAGTCGCAGTACGTCGGGTAGTTGGCGGTGTTCTGCTCGACGACGTACACCAGTCCGCCGGTCTCGTGGCTGACGTTGGCGAGGAAGGCGGCGGCCTCCTGCTTCTTGACGGTGTCGCTGCCGGTGTTGGCGAAGGCCGGGTAGGCGCTGAGTGCGGCGGTGAGGCCCTGGTAGGTGTAGAAGGAATTCCGGCTCGGGAACATCTGGTTGAACTGCGCCTCGGTGACCACGAACCCGGACGGGTTGCCGCCTCCGCCTCCGTTGGCCGGGGCGTTCCACTTCTGGTTGGCGGCGCCGGTGCAGGTCCAGATCTGGATCCGTGCACCGTTCGCCGAGGAACGGTCGGTCACGTCCAGGCACTTGTCGGCCGCGGGGTTGACGATGTCGTGGGCGGCGGTGACGGTCCATTGCTGGTTGGCGGCGCCGGTGCAGGTCCACAGCTGGACCTTGGCGCCGTCGGCGGTGGAGTTGGCAGTGACGTCAAGGCATTTGCCCAGGGCGCGCAGGGTGCTGTCGGCGCCCGGGGTCCACTGCTGGGCGCCGGTGCCGTTGCAGTCGTAGAGCTGCACCGGGGTGCCGTCGGCCGTGCCGGCGCCGGCGACGTCGAGACACTTGCCGGCGAGGCCCGTGACCGTACCGGTCACCGCGGCCGCCGGCGCCGTGGCCAACGGGCTGACCAGCAGGGCCAGCAGGGCTATGACAGGACTGCCGCGTAACGCGGTGGTGAGGAGGGAAGAACGATCAGCCATGGGGGGTGGGCAGCCTTTCCGAGGTGGCATGCGGGTGCGGCGGACACCGACAGGACGCACATCAGGGCGACCTGACACCGGGAAGGTAAAAGGTCTATACCAAGTCCGTCAAGATGTGAACATGACAGATACGGGCCGAGTCCCCACGGCTGATCGTCCGGCGCCGGTGGCGGCGCATCGAGGGCTGCCGGCTGGCGCGTGGTGAGGACCCGCGCACGCAGTACGTGGAGCAGACCGGCCAGGACGGCGTACGGCTGCTGATCAGGCTGAGCTCGGCCGTCTCACGGAGGAGGTGATCGAGCTCTTCGTCGCTGCAGGGGCGCCCTCCCGCCGAGACTCTCGCGGCCGTGTTCGCCGCCGCCCGGGCGGTGTCGGACGGCCCGGCAGATGCTGGACCACATCCTGGTCAGCCCGGGCCTGAAGCACGGCGCCGACTACGACGTGGTGCACATCAACAGCGAGTTCGCCGCGCAGGCCGGTGACCACGACCCGCAGGCCGACCGCGTGAGGCCGTAACGGCTCATCGCCCCGGTCGACGGCAGCCTGGTCGTCCTCGCGGTGTCACCTTCGCCAGAACAAGTGGTGCGTCACGCCGCTCGCGCTGGGCACCACCTCCAGGTGGAACCGGTCGAGCAGCTCGTCGGGGGAGTCCCAGAGGCGCAGTCCGGCCCCGAGCGTCACCGGCGCCACCGCCACATGCAGGGTGTCCACGAGGTCGGCGTCGAGGAACTGCCGGACGGTGGTGACCCCGCCGCCTAGCCGGACGTCCTTGCCTCGCGCCGCGTCCCGGGCCCGTTCGAGAATCGTGGCCGGGGCGCCGTCGACGAAGTGGAACGTGGTGTCGGAGAGCGTGAACGAGGGACGCTCGTGGTGGGTCATGACGAACACCGGCGTGCGGAACGGGGGCTCCTCGCCCCACCAGCCGCGCCACTCATGGTCCTGCCAGGGCCCGCGCAGGGGCCCGAACTTGTTGCGGCCCATGATCTCCGCACCGATGTTGCGTGCGAAGTCCCGCGTGAAGTAGTCGTCCAGGCCCCGGCTCCCTCCGGGATCCGTGCGCATGGGCCAGCTTGCCGTGGCTCCGGCCCAGGCGAACAGCCGGTCCGCATGGTCGAGGCCGAACGGCTTCTCCAGGCTTTGATGCTCACCGGCAGCGATTCCGTCACGCGAGACATTGAAGTTCATGACTCTCAGCAATTGATCCACCTGCATCCTCACCGAACCCTGTCGCGTCGTCGTGCGGCCGAGCGCCCCACATCATGACGTCGAACAGAAGGTGGCCGGATCGACAACGGCGCACGACTCTCTTCCAGGGCGTGTCGCGCAGCGCGCCCGTCGGCAGCATGTCAGGTCAGGCGTCCCGGGCACTTGACTCCGTCGGCGCGGGGCATGATCCTCGTCCCAGGTATTGCGCGGTTCATGACAAGCCCATGGTTTCGTCAATCGCGCCCTCCCGTCGACCGAGGGACGTGGACCGTGACGCCGACCGCACGTTCGTACCGCGGACGCAAGCACGTCACCATGCTGTCGCTGCTGCTCCTGGTACTGACCATGGCCTTCGGACCCACCCCGAGTGCCGCGGCCGGCAACAACTGGTGGGACCCGACCGCACGACCCGCCCCGGACGTCCAGATCGACGTCACCGGCGAGCCGTTCACCGGCACCAACTCCGCAGGCGAGGTACAGGGGTTCGTCGACGCGCACAACCACCTGTTCGGCAACGAGGCCTTCGGGGGCCGGCTGATCTGCGGCAAGGTCTTCTCCGAGGCCGGAGTCGCCGACGCCCTCAAGGACTGCCCCGAGCACTACCCCGACGGCTCCCTCGCGCTCTTCGACTACATCACCCACGGCGGTGACGGCAAGCACGACCCGGTCGGCTGGCCGACCTTCGAGAACTGGCCCGCGTACGACTCGATGACGCACCAGGCCGACTACTACGCCTGGGTGGAGCGGGCCTGGCGCGGCGGCCAGCGCGTGCTCGTCAACGACCTCGTCACCAACGGCATGATCTGCTCCGTCTACCCCTTCAAGGACCGCAGTTGTGACGAGATGACCTCGATCCGGCTGCAGGCGAAGATGACCTACGCGCTCCAGGCCTACATCGACAAGATGTACGGCGGCACCGGCAAGGGCTGGTTCCGCGTCGTCACCGACAGCGCTCAGGCCCGGCAGGTCATCGAGGAGGGCAAACTCGCCGTCGTCCTCGGGGTCGAGACCTCCGAACCCTTCGGCTGCAAGCAGATCCTCGACATCCCGCAGTGCAGCAAGGAGGACATCGACAAGGGCCTCGACGAGCTCTACGCACTCGGCGTCCGCTCGATGTTCCTCTGCCACAAGTTCGACAACGCGCTGTGCGGCGTCCGCTTCGACTCCGGCGGCCTCGGAACGGCCATCAACGTCGGCCAGTTCCTGTCCACCGGCACCTTCTGGCAGACCGAGAAGTGCACCGGCCCGCAGCACGACAACCCCATCGGCACCGCCTCCTCGGAGGCCGAGTCCGACCTCCCGGCGGGCGTGGACGTCCCCTCGTACGACGCGGACGCACAGTGCAACAAGCGCGGTCTCACCGACCTCGGCGAGTACGCCGTGCGCGGCATGATGAAGCGCAAGATGATGCTGGAGATCGACCACATGGGCGTCAAGGCCGTCGGTCAGGCCCTCGACATCCTGGAGTCGGCGTCCTACCCCGGCGTGATCTCCTCGCACAGCTGGATGGACCTGAACTGGACCGAGCGGGTCTACGCCCTCGGCGGCTTCGTCGCCCAGTACATGCACGGCTCCGAGGGCTTCGTCGCGGAAGCCGCCCGGACCAAGGCGCTGCGCGACAAGTACGACGTGGGCTACGGCTACGGCACCGACTTCAACGGCATCGGCGACCACCCCGCCCCGCGCGGCGCGGACGCGGCGAACAAGGTGACCTACCCCTTCAAGAGCGTCGACGGCGGCTCCCTCATCGACAAGCAGACCTCCGGCGAGCGCACCTTCGACATCAACACCGACGGCGCGGCCCACGCCGGCATGATCCCCGACTGGATCGAGGACATCCGGCAGGTCGGCGGCCAGGACGTGGTGAACGACCTGTTCCGGGGCGCCGAGTCCTACCTCGACACCTGGGGAGCCACCGAACAGCACCAGGCCTCCGCCAACCTCGCCAAGGGGCAGCCGGCCACGGCCAGTTCGTCCGAGTCGAACCCGTTCACCAGCTACCAGCCGGGCCGCGCCGTGGACGGCGACGACTCCACCCGCTGGGCCAGCGACTGGAGCGACGACCAGTGGTGGCAGGTCGACCTGGGCTCCACCCACCTCGTCTCCCGGGTGACGCTGGACTGGGAACGCGCGTACGGCAAGTCGTACCGCATCGAACTCTCCACCGAGGGCACCACCTGGCAGACCGCCTGGTCCACCACAAGCGGCGACGGCGGCCTGGACACGGCCCGGTTCACCGGCACCCCGGCCCGCTACGTCCGGATCCACGGCCTCGACCGCGGCACCGACTGGGGGTACTCGCTGTACGAGGTCGGGGTCCACAGCGCCTGAGGCGAGACCGGCCCGACCACCACCACCGAGGCCCGGCCATTGCGGCCTCCGCCGCCGACCCCGGTCAGGCCGTCCCGCTTGATCCACAGGTCGTCCGTCCCGCGGCGCACCCGTGTCCTCCCGGGGACGCACCTCGCTCAACTCCGTGGGCGTACCGCGCGCCAGGGCCGGTGCACGTGCGGACGAGGCGCCGTGATTACGATGCCTCGTGAACCGTTTCCCTCCTCCCGGCCGGACAGCGCGATGAGCACCGCCGACTCGTTCCCCCTCGGAGCCTCGACCACGCTCGCCGAACTCGCCCGGGATCCGCACCCGCGCCTGGCACTGCTCCGCGCCCACGAGCCGGTGTCGTGGCTGCCCGAGCTGAACGGCTGGCTGGTCACCCGCCGTGACCTCGGGCTGGACGTGATGAGGGACTCCGCCACGTTCACCGTGGACGACCCCCGCTTCACCACCGCCCAGGTCGTCGGACCGAGCATGCTGTCCCTGGACGGTGCCGCGCACACCCGCCACCGCGAGCCCTTCGCGGCCCCCTTCCGGCCCAGAAGGGTGCACGACAACTTCGCCGCGTTCATAGAACGGGAGACCGACCGCCTCATCACCGCACTGGAACCGGAGGGCGCCGGCGAACTGCGCCGCGCCTTCGCCGGACCGCTCGCGGTGGCCGTCGTCACCGACGCCCTCGGGCTGGTCGGGACGACCACCGACACGGTGCTCTCCTGGTACGACGCCATCGTACGGTCGGTCTCGGACATCACCGAGGGCCTGGCGGCGGGCCCGGCGGGTCCCGCCGCCTACGCACAGCTGCGGGCCGCCGTCGAGGCAACCGTCGCCGACCCGCACGCCTCCTCGCTCCTCGTCTCCGCCGCCGGGCAGCTGGACGTGCCCGAAGTGGCCTCCAACGCGGCGGTGCTGATGTTCGGCGGCATCGAAACGACCGAAGCGATGATCACCAACGCCCTGCTCCACCTGCTGCAGAACCCCGCCCAACTCGCCCTGGTGCAGGCGGATTCCGGCCTGCTGGACGGAGCCGTGGAGGAGTCCCTGCGGCTGGAGCCCGGCGCGGCTGTGGTGGACCGCTACGCCACCCGCGACACCGTGCTCGGCCCGGCCGCCATCCGCCGCGGCGACCTGGTCAGCGTCTCTCTGACCGGCGCCAACCGCGACCCGGCCGTCTTCACCGACCCGGACCGCTTCGACGTCCGGCGCGCGGAAGCCCGCCTTCAACTGGCCTTCGCCCACGGCCCGCACCACTGCCTCGCCGCCCACCTGGCCCGTCTGGAAACCCGCATCACCCTCCAGCGCCTGCTCGAACGCCTCCCCGGACTCCGCCTCGACCCGCAGCGCCCCGCCACCCCGCACGGCCTGGTCTTCCGCAAGCCGGCCGCCCTCCACGTCCTCTGGGACGCTCCGGCCTGACGACCGACGTCATTGATACGACTCGCATCTCGACCGGGACGGCGACGGCGTTGCCTGCGAATGACAGCGCCAAGCCCGCCCGGGGGCGGGGGACACGACAACGGCCTGCCATCGGACCAGTTCAGGCCACCGCGCGGATCAGCTTCTTGTTGGTGAACTCCTCGATGCCGAGTCGGCCGAGTTCCCGGCCGAAGCCGGAACGCTTCATCCCGCCGAAGGGCACCTCGCAGCCGAGCCCGGCCGCTCCGGCCCCGGGTCCACCAGCCCGCCGCTCGCCGCGGTGCCGCACTCGGTGCGCGTCCGGTGACCCTGCCGGGGTGGTCACCGCCTCGAAGAGGCCGAAGGTGGTGGCGGTGGCGCCGACGCCCGGGAACAGGGCAGGGCGCATGGGGGGCTTGAGTGGGTGTCAGGTCCATTGTGCCTGTTCGGGGGTGGTGTGCGGTAGGACGGAGGGCACGTTCGTTGGGGCTTGTCGGGGGTGGTGGTGTGCCCGCAGACTCGTCGTCATCCACTCTCCGGCGTTCGTGTCGGTGTCCGTTCTCGGGTGCCGGCGCGTTTGTCGTGCTGTCTCGTCGTGGGGCGGGGCAGGTGGGGGGTG
>NZ_JBEYVI010000037.1:0-122520 GCF_040643955.1 Streptomyces sp. NPDC047061 | reverse complement strand
AGGACACCCACAGGGTCAGTCATAAGCAAGGGTCAGACCGACACGGCCGGGACCACCCGATCCTTGCGGGATCCGGTACGAAGAGACTGACAGTCGTACGCGTCACCGACGGATCCGATGCTCGCCGCGATGCCGGCGGCGTCCAGGTGCTCGGCGAGGCGGAAGCTCGTGTACTGAGACCCGGCGTCCGAATGATGTATCAACTCACCTGGCCGGATGGGGCGTTGGTCCCGGTCTCGCTGCCAGATCGCCATCTCCAGGGCGTCCAGCACGAACACCGTCTCCTTCACCGTGGCGGCCGACCAGCCCACGATCCGGCGCGAGAAGGTGTCCACGACGAACGCGACATAGACGACGCCGGCGAATGTCTTCACGTGCGTGAAGTCGGCTACCCAGCAGCGGTTCGGAGCGCCGGCGACGAAGTCGCGGTCCACCAGGTCCGGGGCCCGCCCCGCCTGGCCGCCGGAGATCGTGGTGATGACGCGTTTGCCGCGCACCGCGCCCTGGATGCCGAGCTCGCGCATCAGGCGCTCGACGGTGCAGCGGGCCACCGCATGCCCCTGCCGGTTCAGCTCGCGCCAGATCTTCCTCGCTCCGTAGACACGGTAGTTGGACGTGTAGACCTCATGGATCCTCTCCTTGAGCTCCTCGTCGCGCACGGAACGGGCGGAGGGGGTTTCGAGGCGTTTCTTGTGGGCGTAGTACGTGGAAGGGGCGATCTGGCAGTCGTGTGCGGTGAGCGTCCTGCAGATCGGCTCGACCCCGCCGAAGCGGTCCCGGTGCTCGTCGATGAACGCTACGAGCGCGTGTGTGGCCGGTCGAGCCCGGCCGCGAAGAAACTCGCCGCGGCCTTCAGGATCTCGTTCGCCCGCTTCAGCTCGGCGTTCTCCTTCTTCAACGCCTTGAGCTGGGCGGACTCCTCCGTCGTCGTCCCCGGACGCTGCCCCGCGTCGATCTCGTACTGCTTCACCCAGTTCCGCAGCGTCTCGCGGGAACCGATGTCGAGCTTGTCCGCCACCGCCTGCAGGGCGGCCGTCTCGTTCGGGTAGTCGTCGCGCACTTCGGCGACCATGCGCACCGCCCGACGGCGCAGCTCAAGCGGGTAACGGGAGGGTCGTGCCATGACTCAATCCTTTCACGGAATCGAGTCTCTACCTGACACGGGGCGATTCACCCCTTCCAGTTCGCCCTCGCGGAGACGTTCACCATCTGCGACAACTACCTCTGCTCGGTCTTCGGCCCCACCTGGCCCAACCGCCTGATGTGGATGACCGGGACCATCGATCCCGGCGGCACCCGGGAGGTCCGATCATCAGCAACGTGGCGCCCACGCCGTACCGCTGGACGACGTACGCCGAGCGTCTCCAGGCCGCCGGAGTCAGCTGGAAGGTGTACCAGGAGGAGGACGACTACGGCACCAACATGCTAGAGCAGTTCGCGACGTTCAGGAACGCACGGCCCGGCTCCGACCTGTACGAGCGGGGCGTACGCCCGCAGATCCACGGCACCCTCGAGGACGACGCCCGCAACGACCGGCTGCCGACGGTGTCGTGGATCTGCCCCACGAGCTACGAGTCGGGGCACCCGGACTACCTGCCGGTCGCAGGGGCGGACTACGTGGCGTCGAAGATCGAGGCGATCGCGTCGAACCCCAAGGTGTGGCCCAAGACCGCCTTCATCCTCAACAATGACGAGAACGACGGCCTGTTCGACAACGTGGCGCCGCCGATCCTGCCCGGAGCCGTCCAGTCCTTCCCGCATCAGAAGAAGGGCCGCCGCCCGCACACCTGAGCGCCCGGGCGCGGCGACAGGGCCGAGGGCCGACTCCGCCCGCCGGTGGGAGCAGTCCGGCGGGCGGGGTGTCGGGTTCCCGGCGTACTACTGATCTTTTCGTAAGTTCGGTGGGGGTGGTGGGTGGATGGTCAGGCCGGTATGCGCGAGGAATGACCATGGCAGTCGGGGGTTGGCATTGATGCGGCGGATGCCTTGCTCGGTGGCGTCGGCGACATCGGCGAGGTGGTCGCCGGCGAGGTTGGCAAGTTCGCGTTTCTTGAGTGAGGACCACAGCAGTTCCACCGGGTTCAGCTCGGGAGCGTAGGCGGGTAATCGCTCCAGGGTGAGCCAGTCCTGTTCGGTGACCCAGGCCCGCATTGCCCGGCTCCAGTGGGCGGACAGGCCGTCCCAGACCAGGACCACTCGCTCGCCGCGGTAGAACACCTTCATCTGCTCCAGGACCTCGATGAGTCCGGCGGTGTCGTAGCTGCCGGGCTTGAGGTGGAAGCACAGGCGGGCCCCGCGACCGCGGTCGGTGGAGTGGTAGCCCAAGGCTCCAGCCATCGACGCGCGCTTCCAGTTCAGGCGGTGCCGCAGGAGCGGAGTCCGCCCCGGGGCGAGTAGGTACGGCGGATCTGAGGAAGCAGGGAGACTCCTGATTCGTCGAGGAAAACGATCCAGGCACATGTGTTCACGGCCCCCTTTTGATGCGCGGCCACTCGTGCGCGATCCAGCGGGCAATCTCCGACTCGTCCCGCTCGACCGCCCGCCGCTCAGGCCGTTGCAGGCTCCAGCCGAGCCGGCCGGTCAGCAGCCGCCACACCGACGCCCTCGACAACACCACCCCCGTTGCCCGGGTGACGACCACGCCGACGCGTTCCAGGGTCCACAGATCGACCTCGAAACCATGAGCCTGGGCACCCTCCTCCAACGCAGCCCGGACCATCTCGACCTGGCTGTCGTCCAGCTTCGGCGGGCGTCCGGTGGCTGCCCGCCTCCGCAGGCCCGAAGCACCGTCCTGCTCCCACACCCGCCGCCACCGCCGCACACTCTCGGCACACACCCCCACCGCCCTCGCGATCTCCGCATTCGAAACGCCACCCTCGAACAACTCGACTGCCCGAACACGACGCGCCTCCGCCAACTGAGGCCGCGACAAGGGAGGAAGGGAGGAGCCGGCAACCGAAGGGGAAGGTTGATATGCCACCCCGACAGCCTCCCACCCACACGGCCACCACCCCCACCGAACTTACGAAAAGATCAGTAGGGCGTGTATCGGAAGTGGGTCTTGGAGCGGCTTGGTATCTGGGCATACAAGCTTGTCTCGCAAGATCGGCAGCGGTCGATGCGCAGGTACTGGTAGTAGTCGGCTGTGGCAGGAGACCTGTGGACCCCAGTGATTTCGATGGTCGGTGTGGCTGTAGGTGGTGCGTTGACGTATCTGACCCAGCGCACGACGCAGCGGGCAGCTGACCGGGCTGACGGACAAAGGCGGGCTGCGGCGCGAGCGGAGGAGCGACGTGCTGAGCAGATCAGGACCGTGCTGGAGTTCATCCGGTGCGCGCTGGAGGCTGAGGGCGTGGCGCATGCGAGGCCGCCCCGATGGGAGGTCGGTGATGACTGGTATGTGACGGCCAGGCCGGCGATGGACGGTCTTCGAATAGCCGAGAAGAGCATCGAGTTGCTGTGTGCCCCTGGCCTTCACTCACCGACGACCGCCTACGCCCGCGCCCTGAATCAAGCGGTCTGGCAGGAGCGTGACGAGGGGAACCTGGCCGAGCGCCTGGAGCCGTTCAAGGCGGAGTTTCTCGCCCTGGCACGCCGCAGTCTGGCCTGACGCCGTCAGGTCACAGCCACTCGTTGATCGCAGCCACCAGTACATCGCCTCGTAGCGCACACCAAGCTTGTCGTACCTCGTGGCCACGGCCCGGTGCCTCTTGAGGCGGTTGATGCCGCATTCGACAGCGTGGCGCTCACGGTAGTCGACCGGGTCGAACTTCGGTGGCCGGCCGCCGCGGGAGCCGCGCTTCTTGCGGTTGCGGGACTGGTCGGCCTTGTCTGGGATGGTGCAGCGGATCCCGCGCCGTCGCAGGTAGGCGCGGTTCTTCCGGGAGGCGCACGCCTTGTCGGCGCGCACTCGATTGGGTCGGATGCGCGGCCGGCCGGGTCCGAGGCGTGGCACGCGGACCTTGTCCAGGACGGGCTCGAACTGCGGCGAGTCCCCTCGCTGCCCAGCCGTCACCACGATCGACATAGGCTTCTGGCCCTGCTCGACGGTCAGGTGCAGCTTGGTGGTGAACCCGCCGCGCGAGCGTCCCAGTCCGTGATCACGGGGTTCGGTGAAGTTACCGCCCGGCGGTTCCTTCTGCAGGTCGCCCTGTTTCCTGGCCCCGACCGCATGCTGATGGGCGCGGCACACCGTGGAGTCGACGCTCAGGTCCCACACGATCTCACCCTTCGCGTCGGCCAGGGACTGAAGCTGGGCGAGGACTTGGTGCCAGGTGCCGTTCCGCTGCCATCGGCGGAACAGGTCGTAGATCCGGCCCCACGGCCCGTACTCGACGGGTATGTCCCGCCACGGAACACCAGTACGGACCCGAAACCGTATGCCGTTGATCAGTTGCCGCCGGGGCCAGACGGGCGACCGTCCCGCCTTCGTCCCCTTTGGCAACAACGGCCCCAACATCGCCCACTGTTCCTCTGTGAGATCTCCCCGCGCCATGAACCGCGATCATTCATCGCTCAAGATCCACTTTCGATACACGGCCTAGGCCTGGGCGGCCGGTTCCAGTGCCTCCACCGCCGCGGCGGCCGCGGACGAGTCCTGGCCGTAGAAGATGTCGATGTCGACCTCCTCGCCGCCCATGGTGAGCGTGTCCCAGGCGCCGCTGAGGACGAGCATGCGCAGGGTGGCGGGCTGCAGGGTGCGCAGCCGTTCCAGGATCGCCTCGTCGTCCGGCATTCCGGGCATCCGGGGAGCCAGGCGGGCACGGATGGCCTGCATGCGCTCCAGCAGCGTCTTGGTGTCCGCCTCGCGGTCGGGCTCTTCGGGGATCCCGTCGATGCCGTGGCCGATGATGTCCTTGATCGCCCAGGTGACACCCTGGTCGTCGGTGGTGACCATCGCCTTCCACGCCCGGCTCTTGTGCCGGTACTGCAGCATCGACATCGCCGCCTCGTGCCGGAGGAAGTCGGCGTCGCGGAACGACCTTCCGTTCCATGCCCCGTTGAGGGACCGGGCCAGCGAGATGGCCGAGGCGAGGCCGCTGTTGAGGCCGCGGCCCGGCCAGAAGTGGATCGAGTTCGCGGCATCGCCGAGCAGGAAGCCGTACGTGCCCGGCGTGTTGGTGGTGGGTGGCAGCAACTCGGCCGAGAACCGGGGGCGTTGCACCATGTCCAGGCGGAAACTGGTGACCGCCGACAGGTCGTCGGCCTCGACGCCGAACAGCAGCAGCCCCTCCTGCACCCGCCGCCACAGGGCCGAGCCCTTGACCAGGGCGGGCAGGAACAGGGTGCCGTGCGTCGAGCACTGGAAGTCGCCGTACTCGTCGCGGTCCATCAGGCACGGCCGGGAGGCGATGCACTCCTCGAAGACGCGGCGGACCGGGTCCAGGCCGATCACCTCGTGGGCCTCGGCATCGGTCAGCCGCATGTTGAGGAAGCCCTCGCCGCGCAGCGAGTTGAGCAGGAACCGGTTCTGGGCGACCGTCATCAGGACCGCCATGGGGTCGGTCAGGCCGGACTTGACGCGCAGGCCGAGGACGACGTCCTGGAGGTGGCGGCCGTCGAGGGAGTAGATCGACTCGTCGGCCTTGCCGAAGCGGGCGGCGAAGTGGTCCCGGGTGCGCGACCGGCCGCCGTCGCAGATCGCGAGCACGTGCTGGGTGGCGAGCGCCTCCTGCTGTTCCGCCGCGTCGAACCGGGCGGGTACGAGGCGTATCCGGTCCCGCTTCTCGTTGGCCAGCTCCAGCAGCCGGTCCTCGATGTAGGCGATGCGCATGTTGCGCGGGCTGTGGTCGCCGACCGAGTCCGGCCCTGAGGGCCACATCTCCGTGTAGTGCTCCGGGTCGAAGAGGCGCGCCTGGACCTCCTCCGGCCACGCGAGGTACTGGCGGCTCTGGACGGTCACCACCTGCTGGCGCCTTACGTTGCCCTCGTCCTGGCCCTTCCAGACGACGGTACGGCCCTTCTTGCGCCACCGGCCGTCGTAGACGGTGATCTTCACCTGGGGCCCGAGGAAGTGCTCGAGGAGCAGGGCCAGGGAGAGGCCGACAGGGCCGCCGCCGGCGACGGTGACCTGCAGTACGGGCCCCCGTTCGCCCTCCTGCCCGGCGTGTGTGACGGACCGGGGCAGGGAGAGCGCCATCAGCGTCTCCATCGCGTCCGCCACCTCGAAGCGGAACTCCTGGTCGCCCAGGCTGATCTCGTCGCCCGGCTGCAGCAGCCGGGACTCCACCTCGTCCCCGTTGACCAGGGTGCCGTTGCTGCTGGCCAGGTCGTGCAGGACATAGCCCTTGTCCTGGTCGAAGACGATCTCCGCATGGAAGCGGGAGACACTGAGGCTGGAGATGACGACAGTGTTCTCCGAGTTACGTCCGAAGGTGACGCGGGTGTCCAGGATCGGGATGCGCTCTCCCGCCAGCAGACCTTCGAGCCCGACGAGCACCGGTGCCACGGCACTTCCTTCCAGGAGTGGATGACATCAACATCGTTGCGGCACCACCGGACACTGCCACGCACGTCCACGCCGGGCGGCAGTCAACCGGCGGAACAGCAACACGCTTGACATATGGCCGAACCGTGAAATCGATCAGGTGTGACGGCGCCACGGTTCCCCTGGCGGCGTCCGGCTTTTCTCACCAATCGCCCCCAACTGGGAGCCTATACTTGCTCAGCCAAGTATTTCCAGTGGGCGCCATGCTGCGATCTCGTCTCGGCGCGGCGGGAGTTCACCGCTTTCGGCCAGTGACCCGCATCCGGGCGCGCCGGAAGCCCTGCCCGTTCGGCGGCCGGCCGTCGCGGCGGGCGCCACGGGCGCCGGGTCCGAGGGTTTTGGGGCCGCCACCACGACTGTCGCCATATCGTTCTCCAGCTCGTTTGGAATAACGTTATCGCAGGGGTGGCGCCCCGCACAGGGTCCGGCGAGGCACCGCGGCCCCGGGCTCAGGCCGGGATCTCGCCGGAGCCCCGGACCTTCAGGTTGACCGGCACGATCACCGTCTGCACCGGCCGGCCGGGGTCGGCGATGCGGGCACGGAGCAGCTCCACGGCCGTCTGGCCGATCTCGGCGGTCCGCTGGGCGACGACGGTGAGCGCGGGCTGCAGGAGGTCGGCCAGGGGCACCTCGTCGAAGCCGACCAGGGCCAGGCGGGCGGCGGCCTGCGGGCCGAGCTGCCGCAGGACCGTGAGCGTGGTGTCCATGTTGCCGGTGACCAGGGCGGTCGCCGGTTCCGGACCGCGCAGTGCGGTGTCCAGGGCGGCGGCCACCCGCTCGGCGGTGATCTCGCCCGGGTGCACCAGCCCTTCCACGCCCTCGCCGTGGGCCCGCAGGGCGGCACGGAAGGCGGCGGCGCGCTCCCGGCCGGAGAAGACGCGTTCGCTGTCGCCGATGTATGCGATACGGCGGTGACCGTGCCGGTGCAGGTGGTGGAAGGCGATGCCGATGCCGGAGGCGTTGTCGGACATGACGCAGTCGACGGAGATCCCGCTCATCGGGCGGTCCATGGCCACCAGCGGCATGCCGGCGTCCAGTTCGGGCTGGAGGTAGGCGTGGTTCTCGCCGAACGGCTCGACGATGATGCCGTCGAGGCGTTGCCGGCACATGGAGATCAGGATGTCGCGTTCCCTGGTCTCGTCGAAGTCCGTGGAGGCGGCCAGGAGGGTGAGGCCGGAGTCGCAGGCCGTGCGTTCGATGGCCGCGAGTTCGGGGTTGACCTCGGCGATCCTGCGGACCGCGGCGCCGATGGTGCCGGTGACGCCGGTGCGCAGCTGCCGGGCACGCTCGTCCGGGGCGTAGTTCAGCGCGGCGATCGCGGCCTCGACCTTGGCGACGTACTCCGGCCCCACCGTGGGGTCGTTGTTGACCACCCGGGAGACGGTGCGCAGGGCCACTCCGGCCTCGCGCGCCACGTCGACCATCGTCGGGCGCCTGGGCCGTCCCCCGCTCTCACGCCGTGCTCGCGTCATCCGGCAGCTCCTCCTCGAAACAT
The DNA here is from genome assembly GCF_040643955.1 of Streptomyces sp. NPDC047061. NCBI lineage: Bacteria > Bacillati > Actinomycetota > Actinomycetes > Kitasatosporales > Streptomycetaceae > Streptomyces > Streptomyces sp. NPDC047061. The sequence continues at coordinate 114,538 of NZ_JBEYVI010000037.1, read as the reverse complement.
CGGACCGATATCAGACCGGCCCTTGACACATTCCCGCAACGCGCTTCCATCCTCGCGATAACGTTATCCCGCAGGATGTCGCGGCGTCGATCCTCTCCGGTCCGCCCCGTCCGCCGAGCCGCATCGTCCTTTCAGGAGACTTCCATGAGGCGCAAACGTCCGACCGTTGTCTGCCTGGCCGCAGCGCTCGCCCTCACCGGATGCTCTGCGGCGTCGACCGGGAGCGGGAAGGGCGGCGGCTCCCTGACCTACCTCACCTTCGAAACCCCCAGCCTGACCGCCAAGTTCTGGGACACCTCGATCGCCGACGCCGAGAAGAAGGTGCCGGGCGTGACGGTGAAGAAGATCGTCGCGCCGAGCACCGACCGGGACGCGTACGCCAAGCAGCTGCAGGCGTCGGGGCAGTTCCCGGACCTGCTCCAGTCGATCACCCCGTCGACGTTCGCGACGGCCGGGCTGCTCAGGCCGTACGACCAGAAGTGGGTGGACGCCAACTTCCTGCTGCCGCAGGGCAACGCCTACAAGGGGAAGGTCTACATCCCGCCGACCAACTCGCAGATCATCCCCGAGGTCTTCTACAACAAGAAGCTGTTCGCCAAGGCCCACATCAGTGCGGCCCCGAAGACGTGGTCGCAGTTCATGGCGGTGTGCGCCAAGCTCAAGGCCGCCGGGATCACCCCGGTCGAGCTGGGCGGCGGCGACCCGTTCGCGGCGTCCATGCCGCTGGTGGGCATCCTCTCCGCCGACGTGCTGGGCAAAGACCCGAGCTGGCTGCAGAAGCGCTACGCCGGCAAGGTCCACTTCACCGACGCCAACGTCAGGGCGGCGGTGGCCAAGTACCGGACGATGGTGAAGAAGGGCTACTTCGAGGACGGCGCCCTCGGGGTCAAGTACGCCGACTCGATCACGGACTTCACGTCCGGCAAGACCGGGATGTACATGATGGGCAGCTGGTTCCTCGGCTCGGTGCCCAAGGACCACGCCGACGACTTCGGCGCCTTCCTCACCCCGACCGAGGACGGGTCGCTCGTGGTGCCGTTCTCGGTGGGCGGCTCCATGGCGATCAGCGCCAGGACCTCCGACCCGGCGAAGGCGACCGCGTTCGCCGAGGCCTGGTCGCTGGACCCGGGCAACTACAAGGCCCTGATCGAGGGTGACGGCGCGTTCCCGATGCTGAAGAACAAGACCCTGGACGACTACGGCGTCAACGTCACCAAGGTCTTCAAGGACTCGTACTCCTACGTCACCCAGAAGAACAGGAAGGTCTCGTCGTTCGGCTGGGCGACCAACGACGACTCCATGCCCTCCGGGCTCAACAACGCCTTCTACTCGGCCAGTCAGGCGCTGTTCTCCTCCGACGACGTCGAGGGCCGGCTGGCCAAGCTGGATGCCGCCTGGGACTCGGCGACCAAGTAAGCCGCCTCGCCGGCCCCGGGCATGCCGGATCCGGGGCCGCAGATCTCCTCCGAGGGAAGAGCCATGACCACCCGAGCCGTGTCCATCCGAGTCCGCCCGCGCCGTGGCGACCCCGCCCTGGGATCGATCGCGTTCGTCGCGCTGGGCCTGTACGCCCTGTTCATCGTGGTTCCCGTGATCATGAGCGCCTGGAAGAGCCTCACGAACGAGAACCCGCTGCTGGCGCGGGCCGACTTCGTCGGTCTGTCCAACTACCGGGAGATGGCGCACGACAGCGCCCTGGCCGGAAGTCTCGGCTTCACCCTCCTGCTGGCCGGCGCGGTGACGCTGGTGGCCAACGCCGCGGGCATCGGGTTCGCGATGCTGCTCGACAGGACGTCGCTGAGCTTCCGGCTGATGCGTACCGTCGCGTTCCTGCCGCAGGTGCTGTCCGGTGTCATCGTCGGTTACGTCTGGCGCTACATCCTGGCCCGGGACGGCATCCTCGACAACGCCCTGCTCTCGCTGGGCGTCATCGACAAGCCGATCACCTGGCTGGGCAGTCCGCACCTGGCCGTGCTGTCGGTCGGGATCGTGGCCGCCTGGGTGCTGACGGGGTTCACCACCGTCGTCCACCTGGCCGCGCTGCAGTCGATCCCCGTCGAGCTCTACCAGGCCGCGACGGTCGACGGAGCCGGCCGCTGGCAGCGGTTCCGCCGGATCACGTTCCCGATGCTGGCCCCGGGCACCACGATCAGCGTCACCATCTCGCTGATCACGATGCTGAAGCTGTACGACATCATCGCGGTGCTGACCTCCGGCGGCCCGGCCGACTCCACCCGGTCCACCGCCCTGTACATCATCCAGCTGGCCTTCACGGACGACCGCTACGGCTACGCCTCGGCCGTCGCGATGCTCCTGCTCGTGGTCTCCGTCGTCATCGCGCTGTCCGTGACCGCCGTGCTGCGCCGCCGGGAGGTGGACCTGTGAGCACGTCGACCTCGCAACGGCCCGCCGTCCGGCGGCGGCCAGCGGTACTGGGTGCCGTTCCCGTACCGGGGCGGGAGCGCCGCCGGGCCTGGTCCTCGCGGGGACACCTGCCGGCGGCCGGGCTGCTCACGCTGGCCTTCGTCAGCCCCGTCTACCTGACGGTCGTCAACGCCTTCAAGTCGCAGGACCAGATCATCCGGAACCCGGCGGCGCCGCCCGCGCCGCCGACGACGGGCAACCTCACGGACGCCCTGGCCCGGTCCGACCGGATCGTCCAGATCGGGCTCACCAACTCCGCGGTCACGGTCGTCGCCTCGGTGCTGCTGCTCATCCCGCTGGGTGCGGCGCTCAGCTTCTGGCTCTCCCGGCGCCCGGCAGGGCTGCGCCGGACCGTCCTGGCGTGCTTCGGCGCCGGCCTGATGATCCCGCCCGCGGTGGTGCTGCTGCCGACCATCCGCATCCTGGAGTTCCTGCATCTGGACCACACCTATCCGGGGCTGGTCCTCGCCAACGTCGGCGGCGGCTACCTGTCGTTCGCGGTGTTCGTCTACTCCGGCTTCCTGCGGTCGGTCCCGGCCGAGATCGTCGAGGCCGCGACCGTGGACGGCGCCAGGAGCCTCAGGGTCTGGTGGACGATCGTCATGCCCCTGCTGCGCCCGGCCACGGCGACCGTCGCGATCTTCCTGTCGCTGTGGATCTGGAACGACTTCATGAACCCGCAGTTCATCCTCGGCCCGCTGCACGGCCAGACGATCACCACCGGGATCTACCAGTCGGTCGGTCAGTTCTCCACCGACTACGCCCAGCTGTTCGGCGTGATGCTGCTGGCGGCGGTCGTTCCCGTCTCCGGATACCTCGCGTTGCAGAAGCAGTTCATCGCCGGACTGACCTCGGGAGCCACCAAGTGACCATGGAAACCGCCGCCGGAGCCGTGGACATCGGCCGGACCGGTGTGCCGGACCTGGCGGACGTCGCCGGGCACTGGGTCGGCGCGGACGAGATCGCGCACCTGCCCTCGCTGCGCAACCAGCAGGGCCAGGCGCATGTCAACCACGACCTGACCTCCCTGTCCTGGCTGGCCGCACCGCCGTTCACGTTCGGCTACCACACCGGTGAGCTGCGCGTGGACGGCGTGGTCCCGGCCGCGCAGCGCTTCCTGTGGAAGCCGTGGGGAGTGCGGCGCGAACACCGCCGCCCGGACGGCCTGTTGCTGACCACCGACACCCGGATGGCGCTGTCCCGGGACCTGCTCCTGTGGCGGATCGAGGTCACCAACGAGAGCGACGAGGCCCGGACGGTCGAGCTGACCCAGGACCTGTTCGCGATGGCCGCCCACGCCGAGGCCGGATACGGCTGGCTGTACGACGGGCCGTGGAACCACGGCATGCACCACGACTTCATGGCGCTGGAGCGCATCCGGGCCACCACGGGCGGCCGCGCGCCGCACTACCTGCTGTCGCCGGCGGCGCGCCGGCTCAGGCTGGGCAGGCCCCGGGTACCGGGGATCCAGCGCGACGAGGACCACGGTCCGATGCTCCTGGACGACGCGCTCCCGGCGCACGTCAGCCACGACAAGGAGCCGGAGCCGCGGGCCGGCGTGGCCGGGGCTGTGCGCGGACTCGGGGTGGCCGGGGCCGACGGCGAGGTGATCCTGCGGGCCGACGGGACCATCGCGCTGACACCGGGCGGCGAGACGAGCCTGGACCCCTTCGTGCTCTCCCCCGGCCTGACGATCGGGTTCGAGCTGCGGCTCGACGCGGCGGGGCAGTCCGGGACCGTCCTCACCCACGGCAACCACCCCGACTCGCTCCAGATCGGCGTCGAGGACGGCCGGCTGTGGCTCGGCGTCACCGGAGAGCGCGAGCTCACCGACACCGCGCTCGCCGCCGGGATCTGGCACCGCGTCCGCCTACAGATGGCGGCGGACGAGGTCGTGCTGTCTCTCGCCGGTGCCGAGATCGCCCGTACCCGGCACTGGACCGAGTCGCGCCGCTGGGTGTCCCGCACCGAGGACGGCCCGGTCGCCTTCGCCGACACCCGGTCGCCGGCCCGCGCCGCCTACGCCTTCGCCGGGCCGTCCGGCGCACTGCGGGCCGCGGGCGCCGGCCGCCGGGCGACCTGGACCTGCCGGGTCGAACCCGGCGGGAGCGTGGTCATCGGGATCGCCTGTGCGTACGGGACCGACGCCGGCGCCGTCGCGGCACAGGCCCGTGGCGCGGCCGACGACTTCGAGGCGACGCTGCGGGCCGGGCAGGACGGCTGGCGTCGGCTGTGGGCCGCCGTGTTCACCCCGGGCAACGACGACTTCTCCGGGCACCTGCCCACCTTCACCACCGAGGACGCCGGCCTCGCCCGCACCTACTACACGGGGGCCCTGCAGGCGCTGTACCTGCGCACCACCCGGATCCGGCCCGGTGAACCGGTGTTCCTCACCGGCGGCCCCCGGCTCGGGCCGACCACCACCTACTTCTGGGACCACTGCGAGTGGAGCCGCCTGTACGCCCTGCTGGAACCGGCCGGCCTGCGCTCCTGGCTGCTGCGGGTCCTGGCCGGCCCCTACCGTGACTCCTTCGGCGTGGAGAACCTCGGCGGCGGGCCGCTGGGCAACGCCTACAGCTCCACCGACTACGCCCTGTTCAGGCTCATCGAGCACTACGTCTGCATCACCGGCGACCTCGCCCTCCTCGAAGAGACGACCGGCGGGGCGACCGTCCTCGCGCATGCGGAGCGGCTCGGGCTGGGGTGGCGCGAGCGGCGCAGCGCGGCCACCGGCGGCGTGCTGGCCGACTTCGGTGCCGATCCGTGGCAGCTGCTGGAGTGTGTGCCCACCTACACCGGTGTCGTCGCCTCCTTCAACGCCGCCTACGTCGCCTCGACGCGCTCGCTGGCCGGGCTGTACCGGCGGCTCGGCCGTCCGGGGGATGCCGAGCGGGCCGAGGCCGAGGCCGGTCGGCTGGCCGAGGCGCTGCTGGACCTGTACGCCGGGTCGGGCCGCTGGCGGATCCTCCGCCCGGACGGGACCGACACGATCGGGCACTGCCTGGACTTCGGTCTGGTCGCGGCGGCCCTGCACCGTGAACTCCCGGAGCGGGTACGGCGGGAGATGGCCGACTTCGTCACCGGCCGTCTGCTGGTGGGCGGTTGGATGCGGGCGCTGAGCCCCGCCGATCCGATCGCCGCCGCCTCCGACCGTCCCGACCACGGCGCGGCCGGTGCCTTCGCGGCCTGGCCCGGTGTCACCGCCCACGGCCTGGCGCGCCTCGGCCGTCGCGACCGGGCGATCGCTCTCCTGCGCGGCCTCTCGTCCGCCGCCTCGGGCGGTCTGTGGGGACAGGCCATGGAGATCGTGACCGGGCCGGACGGCACGCACCGGGCCCGGGTGGCCGAACGCGGTACCTCCGTCCGCGACAACATCGCGGGCGCGGCCGGAGCCGAGGCGGTGCTGTCGGCCCTGTTCGACATCAACCCGACGTTCGGGACCGGCCGCACCGCAGGACTGCCCGCCGCGCTGTCCGTCGAGGGCGTCGGGACGCTCACGCATCTCGGCCCGGCCGCCTGAGCGACCCGGGCCGCACCCGCCCGGGAAACCGCACCGCAGAGAGGCCCCCATCGCGACCTCGTCCCGCTGTCCCGGGCGGGTCTCGCCACCACCAACGGCCGTCCGGCCCTGCCGCACCCCGCTGAGACACCCCCGCCCAAGCGGAGCGGGACACCGCGAGAGAAAGGTCACCGCACCGTGACAGCCTCACCCCGCCACCGGAGACGCATCAGCGACCTGATGGCCACGGCCCTCGTGGCCCTCGGCCTGACCACCCTCCAGGGCGGCACACCCGCCGCCGCACAGCCCCTCGGCGATCCCACCGCCGCCCAGGCCCTGTCCACCGTGGCCCGGTTCCAGGGCGTCTGGAACTCCCCGCCCACCGATCTGGCGAACGGCGAGACCGTCGACGCCCCGCTGCTCGGCAACGGCGATGTCGGCGTCGCGGTCGGCGGCTCCGTGGACGACCAGACCTTCTACCTCGGCAAGAACGACTTCTTCTCCACCGCCACCAACGGCATCGAACCGCTGGGCCGGATCGTGCTGTCCGTCCCGGGGCTGGCCGGCTCGGACTACCACGTCGTACAGGACATCGCGCAGGCGCAGGTCGAGGGCACCTACACGCTCGCCGGCGAGCAACTCTCGTCCACGAGCTGGGTGTCGGCGACCCGGAACCTGTTCGTCACCACCCTGCGGCTGTCCGGCTCGCGGCCGCAGCAGGCGACCGTCACCGTGCAGGACGGCCTCGGGAGGACGCCGGCGACGTCGAGCGAGAACGGCGTGCTCGACGCGGACGTGCAGGCCGGCACCACCGACGCGCCGGGCAACCCCCACGCGCGGATCGCGACGAGCGTGCGCGGCACCGCCGCGAGCGTGTCGGGCAACCGGATCAGCCTGACCCTCAGGCCCGGCGTGACCTACACCGTCGCCGCGGCCGTACAGAGCAGCCATGACACACCCCGCTACCGGTCCGCCGCCCACGCGGCGGCCACCGCGCTGACCGGCGGCTCCCTTGCCGGGCTGTACGCGGCCCACGAGTCCTGGTGGCGGGAGTACTGGTCCCGGTCGTTCGTGCAGATCCCCGACCAGGCGGTGGAGAAGAGCTGGTACGGCTCGCTCTACCTGCTCGGCTCGGTCTCGCGCGCCGGGAAGTACGCCCCGGGGCTGTGGGGCAACTGGATCACCGGGGCCATGAACTGGTACGGCGACTACCACGCCAACTACAACTACGAGGCGGCGTTCTACCCGGCGCTGTCCACCAACCACATCGCCCAGATGGGCTCCTACGACGACCCGATCCTGGACTGGATACCCAGGGGCAGGGCAAAGGCCGCCGCGGCCGGGTACCAGGGTGTCCTCTATCCCGTCGGCCTCTCGCCCAACGGGACCAGCGCCGCGGACGACCTGTACAACCAGAAGTCCGACGCCGTGAACTTCGCCAGCGACATGGTCATGAAGTACGAGTACACCCGCAGCGCCTCCTACGCGCGCAAGGTCCTGCCGTACCTCGAACAGGTCGGGCTGTTCTGGCAGCACTACCTGACCTGGGACGCGGCCACAGGGACGTACACCATCGAGAACGACGCGCCGCAGGAAGGCGGGGTCTATCCCCAGACCAACAGCATCCTCTCGCTCGGCCTTGTGCACCTGCTCTTCCAGGGCCTGATCGACATGAGCAAGGACCTGCACATCAACGACTCGCTCGTGCCCACCTGGCAGCACATCGACAAGAACCTGGCGCCGCTGCCGACGATGTCGAGGAACGGCCAGACCGTCTTCCGGCAGACCTCCGAGGGCTCCGGCCGGGTGACCGACGGCAACGACGTCGCCATCCAGGCCGTCTACCCCGGCCTCCAGGTCGGGCTGAACGACTCCGCCGACCTGCTCCGGACCGCGCAGAACACCGTCGCGCAGCTGGACAACTGGCACAGCGACAACTCCCCGGCCACCCTGTACGCGGCCGCGGCGATGGTCGGCTACAACCCCAGCACGCTGATGGACGAGCTGCACGCCGAGGCCACCGCCTACTCGTACCCGAACATGGCCGTGCACCACTACGGCGGCGGCATCGAGAACCTCAACGTCACCACCTCGGGGCTCGACGAGATGCTCCTGCAGTCCTACCAGCACGACATCAAGGTGTTCCCGAACTGGCCCGCGAACTCCAACGCCAAGTTCGGCGGCCTGCTCGCCTACGACAACTTCCTGGTCTCCAGCAGCATCCGGAACAACGCCGTGGAGTACGTCCGGATCACCGGTCGGTCGGGCCGGAACCTCACCTTCACCAACCCCTGGCCCGGCAACGCCATGGAGTACTACGTGGACGGCGTCCACAAGGGAACCCTCTCGGGCACCACCATCAAGCTGCACACCACGGTCGGTGAGACCATCGACCTCGCCCCGGCCGGCACCAGTCGGGCGACCGTCCAGCACGAGCTGTCCCAGCCGGCCCAGTCCGCGGCGACCGCTTCGCTCACCACCGGCTTCGAGACCGGGCAGACCCAGCCGACCTGGACCGACACCGTCGACAACGCCGACACCCACGGAGACGGCAACTACGGGGTGACCGGCCTGTGCTGCGGCCTCACCGGGCCCCAGGCGGCCGTGCGCACCGGCGAACAGGCCCACACGGGCGACGCCTCGCTGATGTACTCGGGCTATGCCAACGGCGGTTTGTACGACCATGCCTACCTGCAGGTCTACGGCTTCAACGGCGCGCCGCTCACCGTCCGCAGGGACACCACGCTCAGCTACTGGATCTTCCCGCAGTCCGACGCCACGACCCCGTGGGTGGACGCCGGTTCGGACAACAGCACCTGCGTCGCCGTCGACCTGGTCTTCACCGACGGCAGCGCCCTGCGGGACTCCGGTGCCACCGACCAGTCCGGCAACGGGATCCATCCGGCCCGGCAGTGCGGTCACCTCACGCCGGACACCTGGAACCACGTGACCGTGGGCCTCGGCGCGGTCGAGGCGGGGCAGGCGGTCGCCAAGGTGCTCCTGGGCTTCGACCGCTCGGGGGCCACGGGTGGCTACCGCGGTTACGTGGACGACGTGAGCATCGGCTGACACCGGGGATCCGGGTGCGGGCCGGGCGGTTGCCGCCCGGCCCGCGTGTCCCGTCCGTCGTGCGATCAGCCGTCGGAGCGCTTGCGGTGCAGGCTGAAGGTCTCGAAGACCGACAGTTCGCCGTTCGGCTTGTTCACGTTGTAGTACGTGACGTGCATCCGGGTCGTGTCACCGGCGTGCCGGCCGGGGTCGACGGTGAAGGCGGCGAAGCCATAGGGGTGTTCGACGTCCCGGACGCCCACCCACACGGCCTTCTCCTGCACGTAGGTGGAGGTGCGCTTGCCGTTCGACCCGGCGGTCGCCGACACCGCGGTGATCACCTTGCCGGTGCCGTCGTTGAAGAACTTCTGGTTGGTGGTGCCCGAGACACCGCCGCCGCCGAGGATCATGTGCACGGTGCCCAGGTCGGCATCGATGTCGTCGGTGGCCTGGGAGACCGGGTTGGGCGTCAGCGTCTCGCTGCCGTTCACGACGCCGCGCACGGCCAGCGAACGCTCGTAGTTGTGCTCGTGACCGCAGAGCACCAGGTCGACGCCGTACCGGTCGAACAGCGGGCCGTACTTCTCGCGCAGACCGAGGTCGGCGCCGTTGGCGTCGGAGGAGCTGACCATGACCTGGTGCATGGCCACGACCACCCAGTCGACGTCCTTGGCGGAGCGCGCCGCCTTCAGTTCCTTCTCCAGGAAGGCGAGCTGGCGGCCGCCGGAGTAGCCGCTGATGTAGACGTCGCCGCCGTCCTGGAGGCAGTTGTCGTCGTTCTGGAGCACGATGACCCGGACCGAACCGGCCGTGAACGCGTACCACAGGTTGGCGAGTTCGGCGTCGGTCTCGGTGGAGGGCAGCGAGAAGTACGTCTGGAAGGCGCCGAGGCCGAGCGGGCCGTTGGCCTTCTCGATCTCGTGGTTGCCGGCCGCCGGCATCCAGGGACGGAAGCGCGCCGAACGGCTGTTGTTGGTGAAGAAGTTGTTCCAGGTGCGCACCCGGTCGACGTCCAGGTTGGCGTAGCAGAGGTCGCCGTTGAGCAGGTGGAACAGCGGGGCGACCTGCTCGATGCCGGTGACGATGTCCTTGGTCGCCGGCGTGGAGTTGGCGTCCAGGCCGACGGTGCCGTCGGCCGCCCAGGTGACCTGCGGGGCGGACTGGTCGCCGAAGCTGGTGAAGGTGACCGGCCGGCGTCCCTGCGGAGCGGTGCGGAACGTGCCGCTGTCGGGGGTCGCTCCCTCGTGCGTGGCGAGGTACAGGTAGTCCGTGTCCGGGGTGAGCCCCTTGAGCGGGGCGTGGTGGACGTAGACGGTGCGGTTGGAGGTGCCGTCGACGTAGGTGACGGTCCGGGCCTTCTTGCTGGAGCCGAAGCCGTGCTCCAGGGTGCCGTAGCGCACGACGGGCTTGGTCACCGGACGGTCCGTGATCCAGGACACCGTCATCTGGGTGCGGGGGTCCGCCCCGAAGGTCAGGTGCAGGCCCTGGACGGGGGGTGCGCCGGAGGAGTCCGCCGTGAGGTGGAAGGCCGGAGCGTCGAGCGGCGCGGCCTGTGCCGTGCCCGCCCCCAGCAGGCCGGTGGCGGCGGCGCCCGCCCCCGCGGTTCCCAGCAGGCCCAGCGCGTGACGACGGCTGAGTCCCTCCTGGCCCCCCGCCGGTCTGTCCTCTGTCGACTCTGTGTGTGTGGTCATGACGCCCTCCCGACATGCAGCTGAGCTGACAACGACCGCACCCTTGCCCGGCCCAACTGCCGCCACATGAACACCACATGACCACCTGGCCATCACGCGTCAGGCATCACGCCGACAAGACCGACACGTGCCCGTCCCTTTACCGGCCGCCGACTCCTCCTTGACCTCCGGAGGGCCGCCGACACGACCTCCGGGGAGCCGCCGACACCCCGGCGGCGGTGTGCCGGGCAGGCCCGGACCGGCTTGTAGCATGCTGGTCCGACCCTGGAGGACATCGATGCACGCCGCCGACCACGCCGACTCCCTCGACCGGGCGACCAAGGAGTTCATCGCGGCGCGGCCGCAGCTCTTCGGTATCGCCTACCGTGTGATCGGCAGCGCCGCGGAGGCCGAGGACATCGTCCAGGAGGCGTGGATGCGGTGGCAGAACACCGACCGTGCCGGTGTCCGTGAGCCGGCTGCCTTCCTCGCCACGGTGACCGCCCGGCTGGCGATCAACTTCACGCAGTCGGCACGGGTGCGCCGGGAGTCCTACGTCGGCCCCTGGCTGCCCGAGCCCGTCGACACGAGCGGGGATCCGCAGCTGGGCGCGGAGCGCGCGGAGGCCCTCGACATGGCGGTCCTCTTCCTGCTGGAGAAGCTCAACCCGGTGGAGCGGGCCGCGTACGTGCTGCGGGAGGCGTTCGACTACACCTACCGGCGGATCGCGGACATCGTGGAGACCAGCGAGGCCAACGCCCGCCAGCTGGTGAGCCGGGCCCGCAAGCGGCTGACGGCGGAGCGCAGGGAGCCGGTCGGCTCCGCCGAGCACCGGCGTTTTCTCGAGGTGTTCCTCGCCGCGGCCCAGCACGGCGATCTGCCGGTGCTGGAGGAGGTCCTCACCGAGGACGTGGTCAGCTACGCCGACGGGGGCGGAATCCGCGGGGCGTCGAAGATCCCGGTGGTCGGGCGGCCGCACGTCTCCCGGTACCTCGCCGCCTTCGCCCCGCGCTTCTGGCCGCAGTCGCAGGTGCGCTGGGTGGAGGCCAACGGCAGGCCGGCCGTCCTGGTCTCGGCCTCGGGGAACCCGTTGGCCCTGCTCACCGCCGACGTGTCGGAGCGCGGCATCGAACGCCTCATGTGGGTGATGAACCCCGCGAAGCTGGCTCCCTACGTGGCGTCGCTGGACGGGTGAGGCCGTCGTTCTCCCGGCTTCTCGGGCCGCGTGTCACACACGGGGAGGCTGTCCGGTCTCTTCGAGTGGAAGCACCAGAAAGATCCCGAGAGGAATTCCGTCATGAAGGTCGTAGTGATCGGTGGCACCGGACTCATCGGCTCGAAGCTGGTCCGCAGGCTCGTCGAGCAGGGGCACGAGACGGTGGTCGCCTCGCCGAGCACGGGCGTCGACACACTCACCGGCGAGGGCCTGGCCGAGGTCCTGGCGGGCGCGCCGGTCGTGGTCGACGTGTCCAACTCCCCGTCGTTCGAGGACCAGGCCGTCATGGACTTCTTCCGCACGTCCACGGCCAACGTTCTCGAGGCGGAGGCCGAGGCGGGTGTGCGGCACCATGTGGCGCTGTCCGTGGTGGGTACCGACCGGCTCCAGGGGAGCGGGTACTTCCGGGCCAAGCAGGTCCAGGAGGAGCTGATCAAGGCGTCCGGCATCCCCTTCTCCATCGTCCACGCGACCCAGTTCTTCGAGTTCGCGAAGGGGCTCGCCGACGGGCTCACCGAGGGCGACACCGTGCACCTGCCCGCCGGCCGGATCCAGCCCATCGTCTCCGACGACGTGGCCGCGGCCGTGGGACGCGCCGCGGTCGGCGCCCCGGTGAACGGCGTGGTGGAGGTCGGCGGCCCCGAGGTGTTCGAGCTGGAGGAGTTCGTCCGCATGGGGCTCGCCGCCCAGAACGACTCCCGCAAGATCGTCACGGACCCGCGGGCGACGTACTGGGGTGCCGAACTCCAGGAGGACACGCTCCTGCCGGGCCCGGACGCGCAGCACGGCGAGGTCGGGTTCGCCGACTGGCTCGCCCGGCAGCAGTAGGCCGCGAAGGGGCCCGGCGCACCCGCCGGGCCCCCTGCTGAGCCGTGGGCCCTCCGCAAGCCCCTGCCCCGCCGTACGCCCCCGGCCTACGACGCGCCGACCAGCACCACGGTCACGCACACCGCCATCGCCGCGGTGATCAGGAGCATCGCGGTCAGCGTTCCGCGCAGCCAGTGTCCGAAGCGGGCGTGATGCCGCTGTTCCACCGCGCTGACGCTGGCGGCGATGTGCTCGGTCACCATGTGGGCGACATAGGCCTGTTCCTTGAGATACCAGCGCTCGATGTCCGACTTCTGCTCCTGGGTCAGCCCCGGTTCCCGTGCGACGAAGTCCGAGACGCGCCGGCGCGCCGCTCGTAGATGGGCCTGCTGGTACAGGAAGTCCTGGATGTCGGTCAGGCCGCGGGCGGCCTCCTCGCTCGTGTCCATGGTGTGCTCCACAGGTGAGGCGGCGGCTGTCCGGCCGGTCGCTGTGGTGCTCGGGCGCGGTGTACGCGCATCAGCGCCGGGAGGGAGAGCAGCGCGCACGTGCGTATCGAGCCGGGACTGGTCGGGGCCGGCGGTCTCGCGAACGCCGTGGTGAGAGCCGGAGCAAGCGGTTGAAGGACCAGCGTGGCAACTTCCGCACGGGGCCGCAAGAGTGTCGGCACCGCGGCCCGTTCGGCGTGCTGCCTCCACCCGTGTCCGCCCGCTTCCACGGGCTCTCCGCCGAGCCCGACCCGGCCACCTCAAGTCGGAGAGAGTATCTCCACTTAGGCCCGGGCGGAAACCTCCGGAGGGCCGCACTCCTCCCCTCTTCGCGGACCTTGACAGCCCTGCGGGCGCTCCCCGGACTACCGACCATTCGGTCATTGACTCATGGCCGTGGTGCGGCTCAGACGGAGATCCCCCACCCCAAGGAACCCGCATGACGAAGAGCAAGGCCCGTTACCGGTTCAGGTCCTCTCCCACCGTCTCAGCGCTGACCGGCGGTTCGGCCGCGCTGGCGCTGGTGGTCGCGGGGCAGACGGCCACCCCGACCGCGCAGCCCCTCGCGTGGCAGCCGCCCGCGGCCTCGCCCAGGCCTCGGAACGTCCCGTGACCCCGGGCAGGACGACCCGGTACGACATCTCGCTCCTGCCCAGCCTCACGAGGATCCCCGCCGGGTACCGCATCCGGGTCTCCCTGGCCGGCGGTCTGTACACGGTCGAGCGGTCGGCGGAGGCCGCGTCGTTCGTCAACCTGCCCCTGACGTCACCGGGCACGGCACACCCGAACGACAGCTCCTGGGGGCCGGCGTCCTGAACGGCCGGACCGCGGCCCGGGTCCCGACGCCTGGACCCCCTGTCACACGACTGACGAGAAGCTGTCACACGTGGACCGGAATGCGGGTTCGCCCACCCCCGTTCTGACTGGCACGGCAGTTGAAGAGCCTCGCCCGACGAAAGAGGACGCATGACGACTGAGGCCACCACGACGGATTCGCAGGTCTTCACCGAGAGCTGGCTGGACTGGCACCGCGCCCAGGAGGACCGGATCTCCGCCCCGCACGGTTTCCTGGCCATCACCGGTCTGCACTGGCTCGACGACCGGCCGCAGCGCTTCCCCGACGCTCCCGGCGCCTGGCGCACCGGCCCCGACGGGGTCGTCGTCGCCCTGGACGAAGGGGAGGAACTGGTCGTCGACGGAACGCCGGTCCGGGGCGAACACCGCTTCGGCGTGCTGGCCGAGCGCAGCGGCGTCGACGCGGTCTGGGGCGACGCCGTCATCGAGGTCGCCAAGCGCGGCGGCAACGACATCGTGCGCCCCCGGCACCCGGACGCCCCGCTGCGCACCACGTTCACCGGAACGCCCGCCTACTCCCCCGACCCGCGCTGGGCCGTGACGGGCCGGTACGTGGCCTTCGACGAGCCGCGGCCGACCACCGTGGGTGCCGCGGTGGAGGGCCTCGAGCACGTGTACGACGCCCCGGGCCGGGTCGAGTTCGAGCTGGAGGGGCGGCAGCTGTCCCTGACCGCGTTCCCGGGACGCGCTCCCGGCGGGCTGACGGTGCTGTTCACCGACGCGACCTCCGGGGTCACCACCTACGCCGCCAACCGCGTCCTGACCGTCGAACCGCCCGCCGGCGACGGCACGGTGGTCCTGGACTTCAACCGCGCCGCGAACCTGCCGTGCGCCTACACGGACCTGGCCACCTGCCCGCTGCCGCCGGCCGGGAACCGGCTGCCGGTGGCGGTCGAGGCCGGTCAGAAGATCCCGCGCGAGCGCGGCGGATCCTGACCGGGCGGCCGTACCGGGGGGCGGCGGGCCCCGCTTCCCGCCGCCCGGGCGGCAGCCCCTCGGCATGCATGATCCACAGGGCTACGATGTGCCCATGGCCGAGGGTTCCCAGGAGAGCACGTCGAAGGACGGCGAGCGTCCGTTGCGGCGCGACGCCGCCCGCAACAGGGAACGGATCGTGCTGGCGGCGCGGGAGGTCTTCGGCCGCCGGGGGCTGGGAGTGACCCTGGACGACGTGGCCAAGCACGCCGGGGTCGGCGTCGGCACGATGTACCGCCGCTTCCCCACCAAGGAGGCTCTGGTACGGGCCGTGTTCGAGCAGGACCTGGCGATGCGGCAGGAGTCCGCGGAGCATGCCCTCGCCCATCCCGATCCGTGGCAGGGGCTCGTCGACTTCCTCATGACGATGACGGCCGATCTCGCCGAGAACCGCGGCCTGCACGAGGTCATCGTGCTGGGGAGCCACAGTTCCGAGCCCTTCGAGACGGCCCGCGGGGGCCTGCTCCCCTACCTGGAGGCGCTGATCCGGCGGGCCCAGGACAGCGGGCAGCTGCGGCCGGAGGTGACCGCCTCCGACATCCCCGTCATCCAGCAGATGCTCGGCGCCGCCGCCCAGTTCACCCAGGGCCGGCGGCCCGACATCTGGCGCCGTTACATGGAGATCATCCTGAACGGCCTCCGGCAACGCCCGGACGACCTTCCGCTGACGACGCCCAGCCTCAGCGACGAGCTGGTGGAACAGGCGATGGGCCTGGTGCGGCCGGCGCCACCGCAGGGCTAGGCGCGGGAGGAGCCGCGGGCCTGCCACAGGTCGCGGAGCAGGGCGATCTCCGCCATGTGGTGGATGAACTCGAGGTTGGTGCCCCACAGTACGTCGACGAAGGGGTCGTCGGGATCGGACCCGTACGGGTACTGGGAGAAGCCGACGGTGTCGAGCTGCTCGTCGGTGACCCCGGCGACGCTGTCGCGCCAGCAGTCCACGTCCGCCCAGAACCGGTCGAGGGCCAGGGCGGCGCTCGGGGTGAAGTCGACCATCTGCCTCGGGTCCCGGCGGCGTTCGCCGAAGGTCCACTCCCATCCGCCCGCGAACTGCGAGTGCAGATGCCCCAGCCGCCACGCGATCGTCGTCACCGCGGTCCGGTCGGGCTCCGGCGGGCCCGTGCGTCCGAGGATCTGCTCGACCCGTTCGACGCTCACGCTCCAGTCGTCGGCGATCTTGGCGACGGTCATGCCCGCGGCGGCCTGCCGGGACACCTCGGCGTACTCGCCGGCCGGGATGTCGGGCGCGCCCTTGTCGATGACCCAGTCGCCGGGACCGTACGCCCGGGGTGTCGTCGCCTCCTTCCGGCGCCGGATCGACCAGGAGCCGGGGACCGGCTCCCACAGGTACTCCTCGTCGCCGAGCCCGGTCAGCCGCACCTGGGCCCGTTCCCTGGTGGTGTCGAACTGGTCCAGCAGCAGGCCCAGTCGTCCGGTCCCCATGTCTGGCTCCCTCCGCGGGCGGCCGTCCGGCTTCGCCCAGGCGGAGGCTAACGGCCCGCACGCGCGGGGCGCGACGGATTTCCGTCCCCCTCACGGCACGGCGCGCCGGGGCCGGTCAGCTGTCGTAGTCGACCGTCAGCGACTCGGAGACCGGGTACGACTGGCAGGTCAGGACGTAGCCGGCGGCCACCTCGGCGGGTTCCAGGGCGTAGTTGCGGCGCATGTCGGCCTCGCCGTCCGTGATGCGGGCCCGGCAGGTTCCGCAGACGCCTCCCTTGCAGGCGAACGGGAGGTCCGGGCGGATGCGCGCGGCGGAGTCGAGGATGGTGCGCCCGCGTGGGAGCCGTGCGGTGGTGGAGCGGCCGTCCAGGGTGACGGTGACCTCGCTGGCCGGACCGGTCGCCACCGCCTCCTCGTGCCGGACAGGCTCGATCGGCTCGTCGGCGAAGAAGAGTTCCTGGTGGATCCGGTCGGCGGGCACGCTCAGCTCCGCGAGCACCTTCTGCGCGTCGAGGACCATGCCGTGCGGGCCGCACAGCCACCAGTGGTCGGCGCCCTCGACGTCGACCAGGCCGTCGACGAGCGCGCCGAGGCGGTCGCCGTCCAGGCGGCCGGAGAGGAGCTCGGCCTCGCGGGGTTCGCGGGAGAGGACGTGGGCGAGGTGGAAGCGGGTGCGGTACTCGTCCTTCAGGTCGGCCAGCTCGTCGGCGAACATCACGGTGTCGGTGCGCCGGTTGCCGTAGAACAGCGTCACCTTCGAGCGGTCGTCGGCGGCCAGGACCGACTCGGCGATGGACATCATGGGGGTGATGCCCGAGCCGGCCGCGATGAGCACGTGGTGGCCGGGGACCGTGAGGTCGGGGGTGAAGGCTCCGGTGGGCGCCATCACCTCGACGGTGTCGCCCGGGCGTACCTCGTGGACCAGCCAGGAGGAGAAGAGTCCGCCGGGCACCTCGCGGACGCCGATGCGGGGCGCGGTGCCGGCCGGCGAGCAGATCGAGTAGGAGCGCCGCTCGTCGCGCCCGTCGACCTCGCGGCGGAGGGTGAGCGACTGGCCGGGGCCGAACGCGAACTCCTCCACGAGGGCGGCGGGGATGTCGAAGGTGACCGCCACCGCGTCCTCGCACAGGGGCTGGACGGCGGCGACGCGCAGGGGGTGGAAGGCAGGGCGGCGCCGGCGGGCTGTCGTCGCGGGGGCACCGGCGGTCGGTGCCGTCAGCTCTGCCATCAGATCTCCTTGACGTACTCGAACGGCTCCCGGCAGCTGAGGCAGCGCCACAGTGCCTTGCAGGAGGTGGCCGCGAACCGGGAGGTCTCCTCGGTGGCGGCCGATCCGCAGCGGGGACACGGAACCGTGCGCCGGGTCGGCGACAGGTCCAGCGGGACGGGCCCCGCGGGTCGCCGGGGCGCGGTGTCCGGCGGTGCGATGCCGTGGTCGGCGAGTTTGCGGCGACCCTCGGAGGTGATCCAGTCGCTGGTCCACGGCGGGTCGAGGACCGTGCGGATCTGCACGCGGCCGAAGCCGGCGTCCCGCAGGCGGGCGGCGACCCCGGCGCGCATCTCGGCCATGGCGGGGCAGCCGGAGTAGGTCGGGGTGAGGTCGGCGACCACCGTGCCGTCCGGCTCGACGCTGACGTCCCGCAGCACGCCGAGGTCGGCGAGGGTGAGCATGGGAAGTTCCGGGTCGGGCACCTGTTCGGCGATGTGCCGGGCCCGCCGGGCGTCGGTCAGGACGGTCACCATGTCGCCTCCGGGTGGGCGCGGGCCACGCTCTGCAACTCGGCGAGGAGTGGGACGAGATGGTCGGTGTGCTCGCCGTCGCGGCCCTGGCCGGACAGCGTCGGGACGGCCGGCACGGGGAGTCCGGCCGCGTCGAGGACCTGGTGGAGATCCGCCAGCACCGCGTCGCGCACGTCCTGCGCGGCGAGGAGTTCCTCCCAGTACGGGGCCTGTGCCTCCAGGGCCGTCAGCATCCGGGCGTGGGACTCCTCGGTGCCGTCGCCGAGGCGTACGACCCACTCGGCGGCGTACTGCCGGTGGTAGGTGAGCTCCTTGACGCCCTTGGCGGCGATCGCCGCGAGCACCGGGTCCGGCGTGGCGGCCAGTTCGGTGAAGTGGGCGAGCCGCCAGCTGGCGAACACCAGGAGCCGCAGCACGGAGAAGGCGAAGTCGCCGTTGGGGAGTTCGACGAGGCGTACGTTGCGGAAGTCTGCGGCGTCCCGGAAGTAGGCGTAGGCGTCCTCCGTGCGGCCGGTGCCGTCGGTCTGGCCGGCGCGGGAGTAGAGCAGGCGGGCCTGGCCGAGCAGGTCGAGGCCGATGTTGGCCAGCGCGACCTCCTCCTCCAGTTCGGGGGCGCGGGTGACCCATTCGGCGAGCCGCTGGGCCAGGACCAGGGCGTCGTCGCCGAGCGCCAGGCAGCCGGCGGCGAGTGCGGCGGCGTCGACG
Source organism: Streptomyces sp. NPDC047061 (assembly GCF_040643955.1). Lineage (NCBI taxonomy): Bacteria > Bacillati > Actinomycetota > Actinomycetes > Kitasatosporales > Streptomycetaceae > Streptomyces > Streptomyces sp. NPDC047061. The sequence continues at coordinate 95,668 of NZ_JBEYVI010000037.1, read as the reverse complement.
CCCTCGGGGACGGCGGTGTCGACGCCGTGCAGCGGGTCCTCGAAGCCGGTGCCGAACGCCCAGCGCGCGTCGCTGTCGTCGTGGCCCTCGGCCAGGCTCAGGTAGACGTGGTCGTCGCTCATCACCGGCTCCTAGATGTGCGGGACATCGTCGGGGATGTCGTAGAAGGTCGGGTGCCGGTAGACCTTGTCGGCGCTGGGGGCGAAGAAGGGGTCCTTCTCGTCCCGGGTGGAGGCGGCGATGTGCTCGGAGCGCACGGCCCAGATGCTGACGCCCTCGTTGCGCCGGGTGTACAGGTCGCGGGCGTGGGTGAGGGCCATCTCGTCGTCGGCCGCGTGCAGCGAGCCGACGTGGACGTGGTTGAGGCCGCGCTTGCCGCGGATGAAGATCTCGTACAGGGGCCAGTTCTCGGAGTCGCTCATGCCACTGCCTCCTCGCGGGCTCGGGCGGCCTGCTTGGCGGCGTGGGCGCTGGCGGCCGCACGCACCCAGGCACCTTCCTCGTGGGCGGCCCGCCGGCGCTCCATCCGCTCCGCGTTGCACGGGCCGTTGCCGCTGATGACTTCCTTCAGCTCGGAGAAGTCGGGGGTGCCGAAGTCGTGGTGGCCGCGCTCCTCGTTCCAGCGCAGCTCGGGGTCGGGCAGGGTCACGCCGAGCCTGGCGGCCTGCGGAACGGTCATGTCGACGAACCGCCGGCGCAGTTCGTCGTTGCTGTGCCGCTTGATCTTCCAGGCCATCGACTGGGCGGAGTTGGGCGAGTCGTCGTCGGGCGGGCCGAACATCATCAGGGAGGGCCACCACCAGCGGTCCACGGCGTCCTGCACCATCTCCCGCTGGGCGTCGGTGCCGCGCATCATGGTCATCAGCAGTTCGTAGCCCTGCCGCTGGTGGAAGGACTCCTCCTTGCAGATCCGCACCATCGCGCGGGCGTAGGGGCCGTAGGAGCTGCGGCACAGCGGCACCTGGTTGCAGATGGCCGCGCCGTCGACGAACCAGCCGATGACACCGACGTCCGCGTAGCTGAGCGTCGGGTAGTTGAAGATCGACGAGTACTTCTGGCGGCCTTCGAGCAGGCGCTGGGTGAGGTCCGCGCGGTCGATGCCCAGGGTCTCGGCTGCCGAGTACAGGTACAGGCCGTGGCCGGCCTCGTCCTGGACCTTGGCGAACAGGATCGCCTTGCGGCGCAGCGAGGGCGCCCGGGTGATCCACTCGCCCTCCGGCTGCATGCCGATGATCTCCGAGTGCGCGTGCTGGGCGATCTGCCGGATCAGCGTCCTGCGGTAGCCCTCCGGCATCCAGTCGCGCGGCTCGATCCGCTGGTCACGCGAGATCGTCGCCTCGAAACGGGACTCCAGATCGTGCTCGGCGTCCCTTCCGGCCGCTTCTGTCATCTCCACCAACTCCCAACCGACCATTCGTTCGGTTCATCATAAGGTGCGCCCTCCCCGGTCTGGCAAGGGCCTCGCCCGACCGGGGTCCGTAGAACGGCGTCCGCTCCGCTTCGGTCACCGGGACCCCCGGAGGATGCCCCGGCCGTCAGGCCGGGGAGGAATCCGGTTTCCCGTGTAGCGAGGCAGGGGAAGTCGGATCGCCGCCAGGTGATCCGGCGTCCACCACGCGAGAGCTGAGGGCGACCTCCAGGAGGTGGAGGATCTCGGAGTTGACGGACCGCCTGTCCGCAGACGCTTGGGCGGTCACCCGTTCGTGTAGGTCTGCCGGAATCCGGAGTGAGAAACGAATCATGACGTTACTTTGGCATCATGATGACGCCAAGCGAAGCCGACGAGGGCGGGCACGCCCGGTACACGTACCGGCTTCGTATGTCGTCGGCCGCCCGTACGGCACTGCTGGCGGAGTGGGACCGCTGCAGGTGGGTCTGGAACGAGTGCGTTGCCAAGTCCAGGGCAACCCACCTGCGCAACAAGGACGAGGCCGGGAAGCGGACCTGTGGCCCGGCACAGCTCGACAAAATGCTGACCGCGGCACGGGACCGAACGCCGTGGCTGCGCGAGGGCTCCAGCGTTGCGCAGCAGCAGCTGATCCGGGACTTCGGCAAGTCCCGCGCCAAGGCGCACAAGGACATCCGGGAACGCCTGCCTCAGCGGCAGCGGGCCGGCATGCCGAAGTGGAAGAAGAAGCGCGAAGCCTTGCCTACGCTGAACTACACGAAGCGCGGTTTCCGGCTGAAGGACGATCGCCTGCATCTGGCGGGCGGGATCGCGGTGACGGTGGTGTGGTCGCGGGACCTGCCCACCGAACCCTCCTCGGTGCGCGTGTACCAGGACAGCATCGGGCACTGGTACTGCTCGTTCGTGGTCCCCACCGAGGTACAACCGCTGCCTGAGACCGGCGAGGTGCTCGGCGTGGACTGGGGAGTGACGCAGACCGCGACCACCACCTCGGACGCCCATGACCTCCCGCACGGTCAGCACGGCCGTAAGGCCCAGGCCAGGCTGACCCGGTACGACCGGATGATGTCCCGCCGCAGACCGAAGAAGGGGCAGGTCGCCTCGAAGGGCTACCGCGAGGCGAAGAAGTGGCGGGCGAAGACCTACGCGAAGATTGCCCGGCAGCGGCAGGACACCGGCCGCAAGTGGGCCAAGAAGGTCGTGACCGATCACGACGTCATTGCCGTCGAGGACTTCCGCCCGAAGTTCCTCGCCAAGTCCTCGATGGCACGCAAGGCCGCCGACGCGGCGATCGGGGCCACGAAGAAGGCCCTGATCGAGATGGGCCGCAAGCACGGGCGGGACATCCGCCTCGTCCACCCCGCGCACACCACAATGGACTGTGCATCGTGCGGAGCGAGAATCAAGCACGCACTGCCGCTGTCCGAACGCACCTACACCTGCACCGCGTGCGGAGCCGTCTCCCCCAGAGACAAGAACTCCGCCCGCGTGATGCTCGTCCGGGCAGGTCTGAACCCGGCTGGCGCAGAGGGCGTAAGACCTCCGGGAGCGCAGCTCCCGGAAGCAGCCTGAGCCAGGAATCCCCTCCCCTCAGGGAGAGGAGCAGTCAACATGTGTAGAAGCCCTGACCCCACCCCGTCTTGTGACCGAGCCCGCCACCTTGTCGCGCAGCAGCCGCGGCGGCGCGAAGTGGTCGCTGAGGGTCTAGTGGAGGTACTCGGCGATGGCGAGCCGCACGTCGAGTCCGACCAGGTCGGTCAGGCGCAGCGGGCCCATGAGGTGCTTGTGACCGAGCCGCGTGGCGTAGTCGATGGCCTCGGGTGGGGCGACGCCCTTGCGTAGGCCAGCTCGGCTCCGCCGCCCAGGGCCCAGCCGTCGACGGCGGCCACGGTGGGCATGGGCAACCGCCGGACGCGTTCGAACAGTCGGCTGTTGATGCCCTGCAGTGCCTCGTCCCGGCCGCATTTCAGCAGCACGGCGATGTCGGCGCCGTCCGCGAGGACCCCGCCGTGGCCGGTCAGGTGGTCACACCCGCTCCACGAGAAGCGCGACGCCCTGGCCCACGCCGACGCAGAGCGTGGCCAGGCCGCGGCGGCCGTTCTCCCGTTCGAGGCGGCCCAGGAGGGTGAGCAGGATGCGGGCGCCGGAGCAGCCGAGCGGATGGCCGAGGGCGATGGCCCCGCCGTCCGCGTTGACCTTGTCCTCGTCGAGCTTGAGGCGGCGGATCACCGCCAGCGCCTGGACGGCGAAGGCCTCGTTGAGCTCCACGGCGTCCAGGTCGCCGGTCTGCCAGCCGGCGCGGGCCAGGGCCTTCTCGGTGGCGGGGACCGGCCCGAGACCCATGAGGTGGGGCTGGACGCCGGCGGAGGCCGAGGCGACGATCCGGGCCCGCGGGGTGAGGCCGTACCGCTCGACAGCCTCGGCACTCGCGACCACCAGGGCGGCCGCACCGTCGGACAGCGGCGAGGACGAGCCCGCCGTGACGACACCGTCCGCGCGGAAGACGGTACGCAGGGAGCCCAGCTTCTCCAGGGTGGTGGAGGGGCGGGGGCCCTCGTCCCGGGTGACCTCGCCGTCGCGCACCGGGACGGGCACGATCTCGCGGTCGAAGCGGCCCGCCTGCTGGGCGGCCACGGCCCGCTGGTGGCTGCGCAGCGCGAAGGCGTCGGAGTCGGCGCGGGTGATGCCGTCGAGGGCGGCGACCTCCTCCGCGGTCTCGCCCATGGAGAGCGTGACCCTGACCGTCTCGGGTCCGGCGTCCCCGGGCACGGCGCGGTCGGCGGCGGTGAAGCGCGGGTTGGTGAACCGCCAGCCGAGTGCCGTGTCGTGGACCTGCCCGGGCTTGGCCCACGGGGTGCCGGGCTTCTCCATCACCCAGGGCGCCCGGGTCATGGACTCCACTCCCCCGGCGACCACGAGGTCCGCCTCGCCGGCGCGGATCGTCTGGGCGGCCGAGGCGACGGCCGTGAGGCCCGAGGCGCACAGGCGGTTGACGGTGTAGCCGGGCACGGTGTGCGGCAGTCCGGCGAGCAGCACCGCCATCCTGGCCACGTCCCGGTTGTCCTCGCCCGCCTGGTTGGCTGCTCCCAGGACGACCTCGTCCACGGCCTCACCGGGGACACCGGAGCGCCGGACGGCCTCGCCGACGACGAGAGCGGCCAGGTCGTCGGGCCGTACGGCGGCCAGGGCGCCGCCGTAGCGGCCCTGCGGGGTGCGGGCCCCGTCGATCAGGTAGACGTCGGGCATCGGGCGGTCTCCTCGGCTTCGGGGTGCGCGGTCCGCCGCGGCCGCGGGACGGCGCGGCGGCCGGTGGCGACGGGGGCCGGACGGGGTGGCGCGGGCACGTCCGCGGCCCGCGTTTCCACCTCTTGACATGCAGGTGTGTTGCTGGATTACTTGACCACGCCGCACGCTAACCGAATGTTCGGTCGGGCCACAAGGTGGTGGAAATGACGACCCAGGTACCCGGGACGACACCTGGCCCCGTCGAGACGATGTTCGCCGCGGACGAGGCGTCCAGGCGGCTGGGGATCGAGTTGCTGGAGCACGGCGAGGGGACGGCCGTGCTGCGGATGACCGTGACCGCCTCGCAGGTCAACGGAGACCGGATCGCCCACGGCGGGCATGTCTTCCTGCTCGCCGACACGGCGTTCGCCTGCGCCTGCAACAGCCACGGTCCGGTGACCGTCGCCGCCGGGGCCGACATCGACTTCGTCGCGCCCGCCTACGAGGGCGACGTGCTGGTCGCCACCGCGCGGGAGCGCGTCCGGTTCGGCCGCAGCGGTGTCTACGACGTGAGTGTCGTGCGCGGCGACGAGGTGATCGCGGAGTTCCGCGGCCGCAGTCGCACGCTCCGCACGCAGAACGAGGAGCCGCAATGAGCAGCGAAGTGACCGTGTCCGGGCCCAGGGGCACCCGCCGGGGAGAGCCGCTCCCCGAGGCACTGCTTGACGAGGCCGAGCGGATGTCCCGCGAGGAGGTCCGGGCGCTCCAGCTCACCAGGTTGCGCACGACGCTGCGGCACGCGTACGACAACGTGGAGCTGTACCGCAGGAAGTTCGACGCGGCCGGCGTGCGCCCGGACGACTGCCACACCCTCGCGGACCTCGCCCGCTTCCCCTTCACGACCAAGGCGGACCTGCGGGACACCTACCCCTTCGGCATGTTCGCCGTGCCGATGTCCGAGGTGCGGCGCGTGCACGCCTCCAGCGGCACCACCGGCCGCCCCACCGTGGTCGGCTACACCGACAACGACCTGTCGATGTGGGCGGACGTCGTCGCCCGTTCCATCCGGGCCGCCGGCGGCCGCCCGGGGCACAAGGTCCATGTCTCCTACGGGTACGGCCTGTTCACCGGCGGCCTCGGCGCCCACTACGGCGCCGAGCGCGCCGGCTGCACCGTCATCCCCGCCTCCGGCGGCATGACCGCCCGCCAGGTGCAGATCATCCAGGACTTCCGCCCCGAGATCATCATGGTCACGCCCTCCTACATGCTGACCCTGCTCGACGAGTTCGAGCGCCAGGGCGTCGATCCGCGCTCCACCTCCCTGAAGGTCGGCATCTTCGGCGCGGAGCCGTGGACGGAGGAGATGCGGCGCGAGATCGAGGACCGCATGGACATCCACGCGGTCGACATATACGGCCTGTCCGAGGTCATCGGCCCCGGGGTCGCCCAGGAGTGCGTGGAGACCAAGGACGGGCTGCACGTCTGGGAGGACCACTTCTACCCGGAGGTCGTGGACCCGCTGGGCGACGAGGTGCTGGCCGAGGGCGAGAGCGGCGAGCTGGTCTTCACCTCGCTCACGAAGGAGGCGCTGCCCATCATCCGTTACCGCACCCGGGACCTGACGCGGCTGCTGCCCGGCACGGCGCGGCCCGGCTTCCGCCGGATCGAGAAGATCACCGGCCGCAGCGACGACATGATCATCCTGCGGGGCGTGAACGTCTTCCCCAGCCAGGTGGAGGAGATCGTGCTGCGGACGCCGGGGGTGGCCCCGCACTTCCAGATCCAGATCAGCCGGCGCGGGCGGATGGACCACATGACGGTCCGGGTGGAGGCCCGGCCCGACGCCGGCCCCGCCGACCGTGAGGCCGCCGTCCGGACCATCGCCCAGGGCATCAAGGACGGCGTCGGGGTCTCCGTGGAGGTCGCCGTCGTCGAACCGGAGACGCTGGAGCGCTCGGTCGGCAAGATCCGCCGGGTGAAGGACCTGCGCAAGTCCTAATGCGCTGGCGGGCCGACGGCCGGGCTGCCTACCGTCCTCCCCATGCCCGAACTCCAGTTGCTCCGCCCGGACCACGCCCCGGCCGTGCTCGCCTTCGAGTTGGAGAACCGCGCCTATTTCGCGGCGGCCATCCCCGACCGCGGCGACGAGTACTTCGCCCGGTTCGACGAGCGGCACCGGTCGCTGCTGGCCGAACAGGAGGCCGGGATCTGCTACTTCCATGTGCTGGTCGACCCGGCGGGCGCGGTGCTGGGGCGGGTGAATCTGATCGACGTCGAGGACGGCGCCGCCGACCTGGGGTACCGGATCGCGGAGCGGGCCACCGGGCGGGGGCTCGCCACCTGGGGTGTACGGGAGGTGTGCCGTCGCGCCGTCGACACCTACGGACTGACCACCCTGCGGGCCGCCGCCGCCCTCTGCAACGCGGCGTCGCGGGCGGTCCTGGCCCGGACCGGGTTCACCGTGACCGGTGAGACACGGCTGAACGGTCGGCCGGCGGTGACGTATCAGCTCCGCCTCCAGCCGTAAGGGCTCTGCTGGAGTTACCGGCATGCGCCGTCGTTCGTCCGCGGCGCCGTCGTGGCTGGTCGCGCAGTTCCCCGCGCCCCTGTCGGGGCGCTGTCGAGCCGCCTGCTTCACAGCGGCCGCGGTGCTCGTGGACACCGCGGCCGCCGTGGAGTCGGTCAGCCGTTGACCGGCCTGCCGCGGCCCCAGGCCCAGGCGAGGCGGTCGGCGCCGGACTGGTTGGTGGTGGCCAGCCAGGGGCGGGACGCGTCGCCGATCAGCTTCTGGATGGAGTACGTGTCGTCGGTGCGCAGGCCCGGCCAGTACACCGAGCCCATGCCGAGCTTGCGGAACGTGTCCGTGTCGGCCTGGATGAAGTTGACGGAGTTGTCGTCGGGCGTCGGCACGTTGTAGTCGAGGCCCGTGGTCATGGGGGCGCCGAACTCGTCGGCGACCGTGCGGTTCGCGCAGTCGCCGAGACGTTCCTTGAGGTCGGCCACCCACTGGTCGTAGGTGGCGTAGCTCTTCCAGAAGCCGTAGTGGTGCAGGGAGAGGTAGGTGCCCTTCAGGCGCGGGTCGGCGCAGACGGTGGTGACGTGGTCGTTGTAGCCGGCGCCGCTGACGAAGACGCGGTCGTGCGGCACGGACGGGTAGGTCGCCAGCCACTTCGCGGCGAGGTCGGCCCATTCGGCGTCGGTGTAGCCGTGCGGCTCGTTCATCGGCTCGAAGTAGACGTGCGGGTCGTGCCGGTAGGCCTTCACGACGGTGTCCCACATGGGCCAGTAGGTGGCCTCGTCGTCGATGAAACCGTCCTTGTCGGCGCCGGTGCCCTCCCAGTAGGAGACGATCACCTTGAAGCCCTGCGCGGAGGCCGCGTCGATGACCCCGCGGTACGACTTCCAGTAGGAGCCGTTCACCGTGTACGGGTTGATGGGCAGCCGGACGGTGTTGGCGCCGAGGTTGGCGCGGAAGGCCGCGATCACCCGGGTCGCCTTGGCATAGGTCTGGGCGTAGCTGTCGGAGAGCGACAGGCCGGACAGGACCACGGGGTCGTCGGCGTAGTTGTCGCGCGGGTCGGCCCAGTTGACGCCCTTGAACTGGCTGGTGCCGTGGCCCGGTACGGCGGCGGAGGCCGAGGCGGGGCCGCCGGTGAGGGTGGTGGCGCCGACCGCGGCGACCGCGACCGCCGCGAGGGCGGCTCGGGTGCGGGGGGTGATCCGGGTGCTGGCGGGGGTCTTGCGCATCAACGTGCCCTTTCGGAAGACGGCGGCTCGACGCACGGGCTGGCGGCCCGACCGCGTGTTTACGTAAACATCGACGCGGCATGTTCACGTGAACATCGCCTCGGCGACCGTGCCGACGGGATCTCCGTCGGGGCTGGTCACGCGGCGATGTTTACGTAAACTCGAAAGCGTCGGAATCGTGGCATCCGCCCCAGCGGCCGTCAAGGTTTCCCGCTCCGTAACATCCGGTGTGCGAAGGAGACTTGAGGGGTGAGGCGATGGACCTGAACGGGCCGGAGCAGCAGGTCGCACCGGCCGCGGGCGGTGCGCGGCGCGGCGGGTCGGGGGTGCCCGGCGGGCGCCGCAAGCAGCGGGTCTCCATGGCGGACGTCGCCCAACTCGCCGGGGTCTCCTCGCAGACGGTCTCGCGGGTCTCCAACGGGCATCCCGGGGTGATCGCTGCCACCCGGGAGCAGGTGCTGGCTGCGATGCGGGAGCTCGGCTACCGGCCCAACAGCGCGGCGCGCGCCCTGCGTTACGGCCGGTTCCACACCATCGGCGTGATCCTGTTCAGCCTGTCCTCCACGGGCAGCAGCCGCACCGTGGAGGCGATCGCCACGCATGCCGCCGCCGAGGGGTACGCGATCACCCTCATCCCCATCGACGTGGCCACGCAGGACAACGTGCTGGGCGCCTTCACGCGGATGGGCGAGCTGGCGGTGGACGCCGTCATCGTCATCATGGAGATCCATCTGCTCGACTCGGCCACCGTGCAACTGCCGCCCGGTGTGCATGTGGTGGTCGTGGACTCGGACGCCGGGGACCGCTACGGCGTGGTCGACACCGACCAGGCCGACGGCGCGCGGCGGGCCGTACGGCACCTGCTGGATCTGGGCCACCGGACGGTGTGGCACGTGGCGGGCCCCGAGTCCTCGTACGCGGCCCAGCGCCGTGCCCAGGCCTGGCGGGCGGTGCTGGCGGAGGCGGGGTGTCCGGTTCCGGCGCCCCGGCGCGGCGACTGGTCGGCCGAGTCCGGTTACGCGGCCGGACTGGCGCTCGCCGAAGAACCGGACTGTACCGCCGTGTTCGCGGCCAACGACCAGATGGCCCTGGGCCTGCTGCGGGCCTTCCACGAACGGGGCCGGTCCGTCCCGGCGGACATCAGTGTGGTGGGCTTCGACGACACCCCGGACGCGGCGTTCTTCATCCCGCCCCTCACCACCGTCCACCAGGACTTCGCCGAGGTCGGCCGCCGCTGTGTGGAGGGCGTCCTGCGCCAGATCCGCACCGGCGACGACTCCCGGCCCGGCACCGACCTCGTCCCGGCCCGGCTGGTGGTCAGGGAGAGCACTGCTCCGCCGCGCGCGTCGTGACGGCGGTCAGGGCGTCGTGGAGGGCCGAGCCGGCCGGCGGCGGGTCGGCCCAGCGGGCGGCGATGTGGCCGTCGGGGCGGACGAGGACCGCGCCGCCGTGCGGGCTCAGGCCGTAGGCCTCTGCGGGTTCGCCGGGCAGCGGTTCGACGCGCAACGGCCATGGCCCGGTGGCCTGTTGCCACCAGCGGCCGGGGTCCGGGGTGAGCACGGTGAACCACTCGCCGCACGCGTCGAGGGTGGAGCGGCCGGGGGTGAGCCAGTGGTGGGGCATGCGGTGGCCCGGCGCCGCGGTGGGCACGTACTCGGTGCCGGCGGCCTCGGGTGGGCCGCCGGCACGGCCGAGGACGGCGGCGGAGTCGTAGGCTGTGCCGAGCACCAGGCCGAGCTGTGCGAAGTACCGCTCCGACCAGGGCAGTTCGACCTGCGCCGACGAGCCGCTGCGGAGCTGCTCCTTGCGCAGGTCCTGCACCTGGAGCAGGAGGTGGGTGTTGGCGACCGCCTGGCGGAGGGTCTCGTGGGCCACCGGCCGCCGTTCGGTCTCGTACGTCTCCAACAGGGCGGGGTCGGCCCAGCCCTGGAGCACGCCGGCCAGTTTCCAGGACAGGTTGTGCGCGTCCGCGACGCCGGCGTTCATGCCGAGGCCGCCGATCGGCGGGACGGCGTGCGCGGCGTCACCGGCCAGCAGCACCCGGCCCCGCCCGAAGCGTTCGGCGACGTACGCGGTCATCGACCAGTGCTGGACCCGCACCACCTCGGCCTGGACATCGGCACCGGGGCCGAGCGCGTGCGAGACACGGCCGGACCAGTCGGTCTGCCCGTTGCCGTCGGGTGTGGCGCCGAACCAGGCCCAGCCGCCCTCCGGGTAGAGCGGGGTGAAGGTGCCGAACGTGGTGAAGTAGACCCCGGCCGGCTGGTCCGCGCACCAGCGGGTCAGGTCGGCGTCGAACACGACGGTGGTGTAGTCGCCGAGCGCTCCGGGGCCGGTGCCGGCGATGCCCAGCCGCTCGCGGGCGGTGGAGTTCGCGCCGTCGGCGGCGACCACGTACCGGGCCCGGACGCGGGTCTGTGCGCCGTCCGCGCCGTCGGCGAGCACGGCGAGGACGCCCTCCGCGTCCTCTTCCAGGTCGACGAGCTCGGTCCCGAACCGCACCTCTCCCCCGGCGGCGGCGAGCAGGGTGGGTTCCAGCCGGTCCTGCGAGGTGACCACGCCGACGACCGGGCTCTCTGCGACCGGGGCGCGCACCCCGACCATCGCGGCGGTGGCGAAGTCGGGGTCGTACAGGGTGTCCCGGAAGCGCACCCGGCCGTACTCGGGTGCGAACGCGTCCGCCGCCACCCCGGCGGCGATCCCGAGCTGCCGGAAGATCTCCATGGACCGCACGTTGACCAGGCGGGACCGGGGAAACGGGGACAGCTCCCGGTGCTTCTCGACCAGCAGGGCCGGCACACCCCAGCGCGCCAGCAGCGCCCGCGCGGTGAGCCCGACCGGTCCCCCGCCGACGATCAGTACCGGCACCTCTGCGTCCGCTCCAGACATGGCTCCATCATCCGGTGCCGGCGGCCGACCGCAATCGTCCCCCGCGGGCCGCCACCCGAACGGGTGCCGAGGCCGGTGGGCGGTGCGCGCCGGGCCCGGGGCCGGTGCTCGTACCCTGTTCGATGTGCCTCCCGTCCGCCTGCATCGCGTCGCCGTCCTTGTGCTGGAGGGGGCGAAGCCCCTCGACGTCGGTATCCCGGCGCAGGTGTTCACGACCCGGGCGAGCATGCCGTACGAGGTGCGGGTGTGCGGCGCGGCGCCCGGTCTGGTCGCGGGCGGTGACGGGCTGTCGTACCACGTCGCCCACGGCCTCGACGCGCTGGAGTGGGCGGAGATCGTGTTCGTGCCCGGGTACCGGTTCCCGGACCGGGAAGATCCGCCGCCGGCGGTCGTGGCCGCGCTGCTCGCCGCGCACGAGCGGGGCGCCCGGCTGGCCGCCATCTCGACCGGGGCCTTCGCGCTGGCCGCGACCGGGCTGCTCGACGGCCGGCGCGCCACCACCCACTGGCACTACACGCGGGCCCTCGCGGAGCGGCATCCGCTGGTCGAGGTCGACGAGAACGTGCTGTTCGTCGACGAGGGCAGCGTGCTGACGTCGGCCGGCGCGGCCTCGGGAATCGACCTGTGCCTGCACATCCTGCGCGGCGACCTGGGCGTGGCCGCCTCCAACCACGCGGCGCGGCGGCTGGTGGCGGCCCCCTACCGCAGCGGCGGTCAGGCGCAGTACGTGCCGCGCAGTGTGCCCGAGCCGCTCGGTGAGCGGTTCGCCGCGACCCGCGAGTGGGCGCTGCACCGGCTCGGCGAGCCGCTCGCCCTGGACGCGCTCGCCCGGCACGCGGGGGTGTCGGCGCGGACCTTCTCGCGGCGGTTCGTGGAGGACACCGGGTACACGCCGATGCAGTGGGTGATGCGCGCCCGGATCGACCTGGCCCGGGAGCTCCTGGAACGGTCGGAGCGGAGCGTCGAGCAGATCGCCGACGACGTCGGCCTCGGCACCGGGGCGAACCTGCGGCTGCACTTCCAGCGGATTCTCGGCACGACACCGAGCGACTACCGGCGCACCTTCACCAAGGGCGAGTAGGGCCTACCGGGTGAGGCCGGCGGGATCCTGGCGGGATCCTTTCGAACCATGGCGTTCTCGCCGCTGTCCCGGGCGGGCGGGGGCCGCGAACCTGGTGGCGTAGCGAAGGGACACACCACTTATGACTCGTATCGCCGTCAACGGATTCGGCCGCATCGGACGCAATGTGCTGCGGGCCCTGCTGGAGCGGGACAGCAGCCTGGAGATCGTCGCCGTCAACGACCTCACGGAGCCGGCCGCCCTCGCGCGGCTGCTCGCCTTCGACTCGACGGCCGGCCGCCTCGGCCGCCCGGTGAGCGTCGACGGGGACACCCTCGTCGTCGACGGCCGGCGCATCAAGGTGCTCGCCGAGCGTGAGCCGGCCCAGCTGCCGTGGGCCGACCTCGGCGTGGACATCGTGCTGGAGTCGACCGGCCGCTTCACCTCGGCGAAGGCCGCCCGCGCGCACCTCGACGCCGGTGCCCGCAAGGTGCTGGTCAGCGCGCCGTCGGACGGTGCGGACGTGACGCTGGCGTACGGCGTGAACACCGCCGCCTACGACGCGGAGCTGCACACGATCGTCTCCAACGCCTCGTGCACGACCAACGCGCTCGCGCCGCTGGCCGCCGTCCTCGACGAACTCGCCGGTATCGAGCACGGGTTCATGACCACGGTGCACGCCTACACGCAGGAGCAGAACCTGCAGGACGGCCCGCACCGCGACCCCCGGCGCGCCCGTGCCGCCGGGGTCAACATCGTGCCGACCACGACGGGCGCCGCCAAGGCGATCGGCCTGGTGCTGCCGAACCTCGACGGCAGGCTGTCGGGCGACTCGATCCGGGTGCCGGTCCCGGTGGGTTCGATCGTCGAGCTCAACACGACCGTGTCCCGTGACGTGACGCGCGAGGACGTGCTGGCCGCGTACCGTGCGGCGGCCGAGGGTCCGCTCGCCGGTGTCCTGGAGTACTCGGACGACCCGCTGGTGTCGTCGGACATCACCGGCAACCCGGCCTCGTCGATCTTCGACTCGGCCCTCACCCGCGTCGACGGCCGCCACGTCAAGGTGGTGGCCTGGTACGACAACGAGTGGGGCTTCTCGAACCGGGTGATCGACACGCTCGAACTGCTCGCGCGCTAAGGGACGTGGGACCGGTCCCCGCCGTACGTCAGGACGACGTCGGTGTGTCAGCTCGCGGCCCCGGCGGGGTGTGCCGCCGTCTCCGGTACCGTCTGCGCGGCCCGCGCCGGGCGGATCCCGATGAGCGCCACGGCGATGACCGCGGCCACCAGCATCCCGATGCCGCCGACGAGGGCGCACGTGTGCAGGGCGTCGGTGAAGCTCGCGCCGTAGGCGCCCAGGGCCTGTCCGGTGCTCTCGGCGGTCTTCAGGTGCAGGAAGGCACCGGCCTGGATGCCGACGTTCGACACCATGCCGTTCACCTGCCCCTGGTCGGCGGGGCTCAGCCCGGACGCGGCGAGGTGTCCGGGCAGGGTGGCCAGGGTGCGGTGGGTGAGGATGACACCGAAGACGGCGGGGCCGAGGGCGCTGCCGATCTGGCGGAGCGCGCTGTTGGCCGCGGCGGCGGTGCCACCGAGCCGGTGCGGCAGGGCGTCCATGGCGATCGTGGTGATGGGCGCCATGGCGAGCGCGATGCCGATCCCGAACACGCCGATGACCAGGGCGGCCTCTCCGGTGCCCGTGTCGGCCTGGAAGACGTTCATGACGAGGGCCCCGATGCCGCCGATCACGAGACCGGTGACCAGCAGCAGCCCGGGTGTCACGCGGTGCATCAGCCGCCCGACCAGCGGGCTGAGCACCACCGTGAAGCCGTTGATGGCGATGAGGCGGATGCCGATGTCCAGGGTCGAGGCGTGGTGGACGAGCCCGAAGTACTCGCTCAGCGCGAAGACGAGGCCGACCTGGGCGAACAGGGTGACGGCCATGACGAGCGCCGCTCCCGAGAACGCCGGGGACTTGAACAGGCGCATGTCCAGCATCGGGCAGGCGGAGCGGAGTTCCACGAGGACGAAGCCGGCCGCGCCGAGGGCGGCGGCCACGAAGGCGATCACGACCTGGGGCGACGACCAGCCGGCGCTGCCGCCCTCGATGACGCCGTAGACCAGTCCGGTGATGGCGACGACGGCCAGGAGCTGACCGGGGAGGTCCAGATGACGCTCGCGCTCGGCGCGGGAGTCGGTCAGCAGGGCGGCGCCGGCCACGGCCGTGAGCACGGCGAGGACGAGCGCGGGCAGGAAGATCCACCGCCAGCTCGTGTGCTCCACGATCACGCCGTTGACCACCGGACCGAGGGTCAGTCCGAGGCCGAGGGCGGCCGTCCACAGGGCTATCGCCCGGGCACGCTTGCGGGGGTCGGGGCAGACATGGCCGATCAGGGCGAGGGTGGACGGCAGCAGTGCGGCCGTGCCGATGCCGGTGAGCGCCTGCCCGACACAGACCTGCACGACGCTGCCGCCGGTCAGGCAGACCACGCAGCCGAGGGCGAACAGCGTCAGCCCGGCCAGGTAGGTCTTCTTGCGGCCGTACAGGTCACCCACCATGCCGCAGGTCAGCAGCAGGGCCGCGGTCGGCAGGATGAAGGCGTCGGTGATCCACTGCAGGCCCTCGGTGGAGGCGTCGAGTGCCTGCTGCAGGACCGGGAGCGCGACGGAGACACCGACGACCGGCAGGTAGGAGACGAACACGCCGAGGCAGGCCAGCACGATGGTGGCCGTGATGTGCCGGTTGCCGGTGTCGGGCGGCGCGGACGGGGACGAGGCAGGAGAGGACATGGCCACAGGGCACCTCGGAGCAGTGGAGTGACAGGGCGACTTACGGGGGGGGCGACGCTGGATGACCTGTCGACTCCCGATCGACGGGTTCACCGCGGCTCTACCGCCGGACCGACAGCGGGAGCCGTGTCATGGTGGTCCCGGCTGCCGTCCGCGCGGCGCCTGCGCGGCGGGTTCGACCGGAATCTCCATTGACGTCAGCCACTTCTGTCGGGGCCAGCGCTTCGGACCGTATACCGACGTGCGGCCTGCGGAGATGCCCTTGGACCTGCAACCTAAGGTGAACGTCGCTGAAGCCTGCCCCTGTCCCGGGCCATAAGCGAGACGCGGGCATGCCGTGTGGTGCCGGTGGCATGCCCGCGTCTCAGGGGACTGCTCGGTGGTTCAGGAAGGGAGCGTCCAGTTCTGGTTGGCGGCTCCCGAGCAGGACCAGATCTGGAGCCGGGTGCCGTTGGCCGAGCTCGGGCCGGTGGCGTCGAGGCACTTGCCCGACTGCGGGTTGACCAGGGAGCCGTTGGCGCCGGCCTGCCAGACCTGTGATGCCGTGCCGTTGCAGTCGTACAGCTGCACCTTGGTGCCGTCGGCGGTGCCGGCCCCGGTGACGTCCATGCACTTGCCGAGCCCGGTGAGCGTGCCGGAACTGCCGACCGTCCAGTCCTGCGCGGTGGTGCCGTTGCAGTCGTAGAGCTGGACGGCGGTGCCGTTGGTGCTGCTCGCGCCCGCGACGTCCACGCACTTGCCGCCGTATCCGTGGATCGGGCCGGTGGCGTTCGTGGGCGGGGTGACCGGACCGGACTGGCCGGACGCCCACTTGATCTCCTGGAGCAGCAGCTGGTTCTGCTGGGCGCTCGCGAACGTCGACGACAGGGTGGTGTTGGTCGAGTAGTCCATCGCGTTGTGGCCGAAGTTGTTGTAGACCATCTTGTAGTTGCGGTTGGACCAGACGATCGGGTAGTAGCCGCTGTACCAGGTCTGGTTGGGGTCGGTGCCGATCGGGAAGGTGGACGGGGCCATCGAGGCGAGGATGTCGATGGCCGGGTTCTGCCGCAGGTCGTTCTGCCAGCTGTACCACTCGCTCACCGAGGACGTGATGGTGGACGGCAGGTTCGCGGTCGCCGGGTGCGAGGGGTCGTCGATCTGCAGGGTCTCCTGCGTCGGTCCCCAGGTGTTGCTCCTGAAGGTGCCGGTGCCGAGGAACGTGTTGTGGTACCAGGGCCAGTCGCTGGTGTTGTCGTTGTACGCGGAGACGTGGAAGCCGATGAAACCGCCGCCGGCCGCCACGTAGTTCTGGAAGGCGGTCTGCTGCGAGGCGGTGTGCGGGTAGTCGTCGAGGAACATGACGACCTGGTAGTTGGCCAGGGTCGAGGCGTTGAGCCGGCTCCAGTCCGTGGTCGCGGTGTAGGTGAAGCCGTTGGCCGCGCCGGCCTGCGGGAACCAGGTGTTGGCCTCGTGGTCGAAGCTGATGTGTGCCGCGTCGTACGTGCCGTCGTAGAAGGCGATCACGTTGACGGTGGTGGCGGCGTGGGCGTCGTGGGCGGGGCCAGCCTGGATGCCGAGGATTACCGCTACCAGGGCGAACAGTCTTAACAGGGTGCGGGGCCAGGCGAGGTGCGGGTGGGGGGTGATCATGCGGAGGGCCTTCCTCATACGTGACCGCCGGACACATATCCGGCTGAGCCGCATTGAAGGCCCCGGAACGCGTACATGTCAATGGTGCAGACCAAGTGCGCCCGGCGACGGCACCGCCCCCGGTTTCCCGTGCGTACCGGCGACCACACCGCCCCGGTTTCCCGGTCCGCGGTCAGCGGGCCCGGGGTCGCTTTCCCGGCCGGGTGCCCGTGCCGGGGAGGGGATCGAGCAGGCGATGGGGCTCGCGCAGCCCGAGCTCGACCGGATCCGTGTACACGCCCTCGCCCGGGGTGCCCAGGGGGATCACCATGACGTCCTGCGGCTCCGGGACCACGTCGCATGCGGCACACCGTGCGGTGGGGTCGAGCGGTTCGCCGCAGTGTGCGTGCGTGAACGTCCGGCGGGGCTCGCGGTCACCGGCCGCACTCGCCTCGCCCCAGGCGCGCAGGGCGTACAGCGGCGGCCACAGCGTCTTGCCCTTCTCCGTCACCTCGTACAGCCCGCGCCCGCCGTGCTCCGGGTCGGGGCGGCGTTCGAGCAGGCCGGCGTCGACAAGGGCGGCCAGCCGGGCGCTCAGCACCGACCGGGGCGCGCCGAGGTGGGCGGAGAAGTCGTTGAAGCGGCGGACGCCGTAGAAAGCGTCGCGCATGACCAGCAGCGTCCAGCGCTCACCGACCACCTCGAGTGCGCGCGCCAGCGGGCAGTCCTGATTCGTGTAAGTGCTGGGCAACACCCCGCCATGGAACCACAGCGGGCATCTCGGGTCCATTGACCGGATCCGGTGGGGTGCACGGGATCCGGGCGGCCGCGGACCGCGGGCCGCACGCGATGCGGCGCGGGGCCGCATACGGCAGGGTGGGTGAGCGGCGAGGTGTCCGCGGCGGGAGTCCCTCGCCCGCCTGCGGCAGGGCGGCGAGGTCCGGCTGGACCTCAACCCCCGGCGCCCGTACCGACGGAGGAAGAGCATCATGGCCACGCACAGCATCATCGGTGTCCTCGGCGCGGGCGAGGTGGGCCGGGCGGTCGCCGGCCAGGCCGTCCGGAACGGCCATGAGGTGGTCATCGGCAACACCCGGGGCCCGGCCTCCCTCCAGGCCCTCGTCAGCGGGCTGGGGCCGACGGCCCGCGCGGGGACCGCGGAGGAGGCCGTCCAGCCGGAGCTGGTGTTTCTCGCGGTGCCGTTCTTCGCCGTTCCGGAACTGACCGGCCTCACCGACTGGTCCGGGAAGGTCGTCATCGACACCACCAACCAGTTCGCCGAGGCCAACCCCTGGCGGGGCCGGTACGACGTCGGTGACCTGACGGGCAGCGAGTGGGTCGCCCGGCAGCTTCCCGGCGCCCGGGTCGTGAAGGCGCTCAACACCATGTTCGCCTCGTTCATCGCCGCGGACCCCCGGCATGCCGAGGGCCGCCAGGTCGCCTTCTACGCGGGCGACGACGCCGGTGCGAAGGAGTCCGTGGCCGAGGTGCTGGGCTCGTTCGGGTTCGCCGCCCTGGACCTCGGCGGTCTGCGGGACGGCGGACGGCTGATGCAGCTGGACGGCCCGCTCAGCGCGAGGCATCTCCTGCTGCAGGACGTCGGCTGACA
The DNA here is from genome assembly GCF_040643955.1 of Streptomyces sp. NPDC047061. Classification (NCBI taxonomy): domain Bacteria; kingdom Bacillati; phylum Actinomycetota; class Actinomycetes; order Kitasatosporales; family Streptomycetaceae; genus Streptomyces; species Streptomyces sp. NPDC047061. Next base: position 77,332 of record NZ_JBEYVI010000037.1, on the reverse strand, counting down.
CGTCGTTCAGGTGATCGTTCCAGGTCCTACAGTGGACGACGCATCCAGGGGCCGTTCGGCCGTGTCGTCGTCCGGGCTCTGCCGTTTCCGGCATGGCAGGCATCGGCGCGGCCTGCCCCGCGGACCACGTGCCGCGCGGGATGCCTCGGGCACCGCCCGGGTGCCAGCCTGGACACCGGAACCGAGAGCGAGGGGCATGCGCATGAGGATCGCGATCCTGGACGACTACCAGGGCGTGGCACTGGGCCTGGCGGACTGGGATTCGCTCGGCGCGGACGTCCGTGTCTTCACGGATGCCTTCGCGGACGAGGACGCGGTCGTCGCCGCGCTCGCCGACCACGAGGTGGTCGTGGCCATGCGCGAGCGCACCCCCTTTCCGGCGTCGGCCCTGGGCAGGCTGCCGCACCTGAAGCTGCTGGTCACGACCGGGCCGGTCAACGCGGCGATCGACGTGGACGCCGCCCGCCGGCTGGGAATCACGGTCTGCGGTACCGGGTACTTCTCCCACCCAACGGCGGAACTCACCTGGGGGCTCATCCTCTCCGCGGCGCGCCTGATCCCGCAGCAGGTGGACTCGGTGCGCCGGGGCGGCTGGCAGGAGGGCCTCGGGACGAGTCTGCGGGGCGCCACGCTGGGGGTACTGGGCCTCGGCCGGCTGGGGACCGCGGTGACGGAGGTGGGGCGCGCCTTCGGCATGCGGTGCATCGCCTGGAGCCAGCACCTGACGCCCGCGGCGGCGGAGGCGAAGGGAGTGACCTACGTGGCCCGGGACGAACTGTTCGAGCGCTCCGACGTGCTGAGCATCCACGTCGTGCTCAGCGAGCGCACCCGCGGCCTCGTCGGTGCCCGCGAGCTGGGCCTCATGAAGCCGACGGCGATCCTGGTGAACACCTCGCGCGGGCCCGTGGTGGAGGAGGCGGCACTGATCAGGACACTGACCGAGGGAGGGATCGCGTCGGCGGCGCTGGACGTCTTCGACCGCGAGCCCCTTCCGTCCGACCACCCGCTGCGTTCCCTGCCGAACGCCGTGGTGACCCCGCACATCGGCTATGTCAGCCGGGATCTGTACGAGGTGTTCTACCGGGACGCGGTCGAGGACATCGCGGCGTGGCAGGCCGGAACACCGGTCCGGGCCATTTCCTGATCGCCGCGGTCGACGACCGCTCCCGGCGGGCGGGTTCGCTCAGCCGTCGTACGGCACCACCCTGACGACCTTGCCCTTCGCGTCCGTCTGGAGATACCCGCTCTGGCTGTACTTGTTGCTGAGGTAGACGGACATCCCGACGGGGTCGCCGAAGGCGTTGCCCGGCTGGTCCACGACCAGGTAGCGGCTGTCCGGGTCGGACACCTTCAGCTGCCTGCGGGCCTTGGCCAGCAGGGAGGGGACCTTGTCCCAGTCGAAGCCGTCGAGACGGACGGGTTTCTCGTCGCCGGGCAAGGTGCCCGAGATGATGTCCTTCTGTACGCCCTGCCCGGAGCGGTAGGTGTACATGTCGTACGCGGTGTCGCTGCCCTTCACCATCACATAGGCGATGACGTAGTCGGGGTACACCGCGAACTTGCCGAACCGGTCCCGGCCGGTCTGCTTCTCGAAGGCCGCGGCGGCGGTGCGGATGCCCTGCGGGGTGAGCAGGTCGGTGGTGGCGGCCGTCCGCGCTCCGCTGGGTGAGGCGGTGCTCCCGGCCGAGGCCGAGGCCGATGCCGTCGCGGGCGCGGTGCCCGAGTCCGTGGCCCCTGAGCCGTGGTTGTCCGTGCCCGGCAGCAGCGGCCACACGAGCGCGCCGGCGACGGCCACCGCGGCCACGGGCAGGAGGAGCAGGGTCCGGCGGCGGCGCGGGGCGGACCCGGGGGACGTGGGCGCCGTGTCCTGCGCTGCCGCGCCCCAGGGCGGCGCGTCCTGCGGCGAGGTGTCCCGCGGTGGAACGACCTGTGGCGGGACGTCTTGTGGCGGGACGTCCCGCGGTGGTACGGACGGGGGTTGCAGCGGGAAGGACGTGACGGAGTCGGCCTGCCGGGCGGCCCGGGCCAGCATCCGCTCCAGTTCGGCGGCGTCGGGGCGGGCCGCCGGGTCGCGGACGAGGACGCGGGTGAGGACGTCCGTCAGGACCCCGGCCCGGACCGGTGGCGGGACGTCCTCGGCGAGGACCGCGGCGAGCGTGGCGAGGGTCGTGCCCCGGCGCAGCGGATGGTGGCCCTCGACGGCGACGTACAGCATCATCGCGAGGGACCACAGGTCCGCGGCCGGCCCGCCGTCCTTCCCGGAGACGCGCTCGGGCGCCATGTAGTCGGGGGTGCCGATGACCGATCCGGTGGCGGTGAGGGCGGTGGCCTCGCGGACGGCGGCGATGCCGAAGTCGGTGAGCACGGGCCGGCCGTCGGGGCGCAGCAGGACGTTGGCCGGCTTCACGTCGCGGTGTTCGATGCCCGCCGCGTGGGCGGCGCGGAGTGCGGCCAGCACCTCGCGGCCGATGCGCGCGGCCTCGACCGGGTTCATCGGGCCGGCGGCGAGGCGGTCGGCCAGCGAGCCGCCGGTCACGAGTTCCATGACGATCCACGGGTAGGTCCCCGGGCCGCCGTCGACGATGTGATGGATCGTCACCACGTTCGGGTGGTCGACCCGCGCCAGGGCGCGGGCCTCCCGCAGCACCCGTTCCCGCAGCAGCCGCGCGGCCTCCGGGTCCCACTCGGCGAGCCCGGGATCGGACGGCCGGACCTCCTTCACGGCCACGCTGCGCCGCAGCACCAGGTCGTTGGCCCGCCACACCATGCCCATGCCGCCGCCACCGAGCCGTGCCACCAGCTCGAACCGTCCGTCGACGACCCGTCTCGCGGGGTCGTCCCTGCCCTCGTCGTTCATGCGCCGGAGCTTAGTTGGCCCCGCCGACAGCCTCCCGCCCCGCTCAGTAACTGGACCCCAGCGTCTGCGTCGTGTACGCGCACTCCGTGTAGATGTAGCCGTAGCGGAGTTTGGCGGTGTCGGAGCCCGCGGTGACGGTGCTGTCGTTCTTCGGCTTGTTCACGAAGTACGTGGTGCCGGGCGGCAGGCTGATGGTGCGCTGCGGGTAGTTCTTGCCGCTGTCGCCGCACGGATCCCAGCTGCTGAGGAGCGAGCTGGCGAACGAGTACGCCTTGCAACTGCCGCACGCCTTCAGGGTGAAGCTGCCGGTGACCGGGCCCGTGTACAGGACGGTGATCTCGTCGGGACTGTCGTTCTTGACGGTCACCGGGATGCCGCCGCCGGAGGCGGTGGTGGGCAGCTTCTTGCCGGCGGCCGGGAGGGTCTGGGCGACCTCGGCGCCGATGGCTATCTTCCGGGCCCGGGCGAGGTTCCTGTGGTGCGGGTTGTCGGTGGCGAACTGCTGCATCGTCTCCTGCGCCTGCTCGAAGTCACCGTCCTGGTACTGCTTGACGCCGCACTCGTACTCCCCGGAGTCACCGCTGCGGTCGGCCCGGCCGGCGACCGCGGTCAGCCTGTCGGCCTGTGCGGACGTTCCGTTCGACAGCTGGATGATCTGGGTGTTCAGCGTGTGCAGGTTCGTGACGGCGGTGCAGGGGTCCTTGCCGGAGACCGCCTTGGCGGCCTTCTTCTCGGCCGCGTCCACGGCGGGTACGACCTTGGCGGCCTGGCCGGAGTCGGGGAAGGTGCTCAGCAGGTCGCCGAACTGGGTGATCCAGCCGGTCCCGCCTTCGGCGAGGCCGTCCGCACCGCACTCGTAGAGCGAGGTGGCCAGCCGGTCGTCGGGCCAGTGGGCGAGCGTGCCGAGCTGGTCGTTCGGCATGGAGTCGGGCACCGTCCGCAGGAACTGGAGCGGCTCGACGGCCGAGCAGTAGTCGCGGTGGCTGTAGGCCGCCGCGACCGTCGTGTAGTACGTCTTCAGCCGGTCGGGGACCTGGGCGGCGGCACGCGAGCCGGAGTGGTTGACGGCGAGGTCGCGGTAGACGGCCAGGGCGTCCCGGTAACCGGACTTGGCGGTCGCGAAGTCATGCCGGCCGGCGGCGCTGACCTGTTCGTCGGCGCGGTCGAGACGGGCGAGGAGGGCGCGCTCGACGGCTTCGTTCTGCGCGCTGTCGTACCAGAGCGCACCGCCGACGGGGACCACGAGCAGGACGACGCCCAGCACGAGTGCGACGGGCCGCTGTCCCGGCCACACCAGGCGGGTGCGCAGACCGGCGAACCAGCCGTGGACGGCGGCCAGCAGGAGGAACACGGCGTACAGGACGACCGCGGCTCCGGACACGCCGTCGGCGTCCGCGGGCAGGGCCACGAAGAGCAGGACGACGGTGGCCGCCAGACACGCGGCCAGCGGGATCCATCTTCGCAGGAGCAGGTAGCCGAGACCGAGCCCGCTCAGGTTGAGCAGGGCCACGGCGGTGGCGCGCAGGGCGTCCGGCGGTGCGGGCGGCGGACCCGGCGGCATGGGCGGCACGAAGGAGCCCGGATTCGGGAAACCCGGGCCGGTGAAACCCGGGTTCGGAAACCCCTGGCTCGGAGAGCCCTGATCCGGAGAGCCCTGATTCGGAATCCCTTGGTTCGGGAAGCCCTGGTTCGGAAGGCCGTGACCCGGCGGTCCCTGGTCGGACGGTTGCTGGTGCGGACCGTACGCGTCCCCGGACATGGCGGCTCCCCCAATTGCTGCCGAATCCTTATGAATTGACAGCGTACGGCCAAACGTGCGAATTCGACAGGGTGCAACGACGGTCCGTACCGCCCCGGTCACTCCCCGGGGATCTCCTGCTCGGCCCAGATGATCTTGCCTTCTCCGGTGTAGCGGGCGCCCCAGCGGTGGGCGAGCTGGGCGACCAGGAAGAGGCCGCGGCCGCCCTCGTCGGTGCTGCGGGCGTGCCGCAGCCGGGGTGCGGTGCTGCTCCCGTCGGCGACCTCGCAGGTGAGCCGGGAGTCACGCAACAGCCGCAGCCTGATGGGCGGTTCGGCGTAGCGGATGGCGTTGGTGACCAGTTCGCTGACGATGAGTTCGGTGGTCGTCGCCAGCTCGTCGTAGCCCCATGCGGTCACCTGGCGTACCGCCTCGGCCCGGACGTCGGCGACGGCGGCCGGGTCGACGGGCACGTCCCAGGAGACGACGTGGCCGGCGCCCAGGGCGTGCGTGCGGGCCAGCAGCAGGGCGATGTCGTCGGGCTGGGGAACGGGGAGCAGCTGGTGCACGGCCGAGGTGCACAGCGTGTCGAGGTCGGCGCCGGGGTTGGCCAGTGCGCTCCGGAGGCGGGCCATGCCCAGTTCGACGTCCTGGTCGGCGCCTTCGATGAGGCCGTTGGTGTAGAGACCGAACAGGCTGCCCTCGGCGAGTTCGATCTCGGTGGCCTCGAAGGCCATGCCGCCGAGCCCGAGCGGCGGTCCGACGGGGATCTCGGGAAAGTGGGCGTGCCCGTCGGGTGAGACGACGACCGGCGGCGGATGTCCGGCCCGGGCCATCGCGCACCGCCGGGTCACCGGGTCGTAGACGGCGTACAGGCAGGTCGCCCCGACGAACGTGTCCGTGCTGCCCTCCACCACCGCGCCCGTGCTCTCCTCCTCGCCCAGCCGCAGCACGAGGTCGTCGAGGTGGGCGAGGAGCTCGTCGGGGGGCATCTCCATGTCGGCGAGGGTCTGCACGGCGGTGCGCAGCCGGCCCATGCTCGCCGCCGCGGTGAGGCCGTGGCCGACCACGTCGCCGACGACCAGGCCGACCCGGGCGCCGGACAGCGGGATCACGTCGAACCAGTCGCCGCCGACGCCGTCCGCCGCGTCCGCGGGCAGGTAGGAGGAGGCCACGTCCAGGGCCGTGCCGCCGGTCAGGGCCTGCGGCAGCAGGCTGCGCTGGAGGGTGACGGCCGCCGTGTGCTCCCTGGTGTAGCGGCGGGCGTTGTCGACGCAGAGCGCGGCGCGGGCGACCAGTTCCTGCGCGAACAGGACGTCGTCCGGTCCGAAGGAGACCGGGTTGAGCGAGCGGGCGAACGTGGTGAGGCCGAGGACGGTGTTGCGCGCCCGCATCGGCACCGAGATGAGGGTGTGCAGTCCGAACTCCCGGATGCGGGCCGTCCGCGCGGGCTGGTGGGTGGCCCACAGTCGGTCCTCGGCGTCGAGTTCGGGGACGAGGACCGGGTCGCCGCTGATGAGCAGGTCGACGCCGTGCAGCGGAGGCAGGAAGTCGACCTGGTCGCCGATCCGCGCCACGGCCTCGGGGCTGCCCTCACGGACGGTCCGCAGCGCGGCGCGCCGCATCACCGGCCGGGCGGGCGCCGGGCCGGCGCCGGCCGGCCGGGTGCCGTGTCCCTGGGCGTTCTCGGCGTTCTCGGCGTTCTCGGCGCTGAGGACGGGTTCCAGGAGGTCGACGATGACGAAGTCGGCGAAGCGGGGAACGGCGAAGTCGGCCAGCTCCTGGGCGGTGCGCACCACGTCGAGGGTGGTGCCGATGCGGGTGCCGGCCTCGTTGACCAGCGACAGCAGCTGCCGGGCGTTCCAGCGGTCGGTGACGTCCGAGACCATGTAGCAGACCCCGGTGACGGAGTCGTCGGGGTCGACCAGGGGGAAGAACGACGTCGAGTAGGCGCGCTGGCGGTGCGGGTCGGACCAGCTCCAGCCGAGGTACTCGTAGTCGGTGACCGGCTCCCGGGTCGCCAGCACCTTGCGCATCAGGCCCTCAATGGTGCTCGCCTGCAGCCCGGGCAGCAGTTCGCTCAGCCGGCGGCCCAGGCGCTGCTCGCGCGGGACGCCGCCGAACTGCTCCAGGGTGTCGTTGAGCCACACGTAGCGCAGGTCCGGGTCCATCACGGCCATGCCGATCGGCGAGCGGATGAGGAACCCGTCGAGGACGGACTGTCCCACCGTCCACTGCGGGCGCTGCTCCCGCGCCGAGAGCAGGAAGCACTCCTCGCCGGCGATCCGGAAGGACGCGGAGACCCGCAGGTCCACGACGACACCGCGGCCGTCGTGGTGCCGTACCGGGACGAGCCCGCTCCATCCCATGCCGGAGCGGCAGCGCTCGGCGACACCGGCGGCCCGGGCCGGGTCGACGCGCATGGCGAGCAGCCGCGCCGCGGGGCGGCCCAGCACCGCGGCGGCCGGATGGCCGAGCAGGGTCTCGGCGCCCCGGGTCCAGCCGATCACGTCGCCCTCAGCCGACAGCACCGCCGCGGCGTCGCTGGAGGCGTCCAGGAGGTCGTGCGGCCCCACGGTGGTCGGCACGGCGAAGTCTTCTCGGCCTTCTCGCTCTTCTCGGTCTTCTCGGTCTTTTCGGTCTTTTCGGTCTTTTCGCGGAGAATCCATTGACTACATCCTGTACGTACCCCCATGTTCCTGCTTGTCCACCCGTTGCGCACGGCCCACACGCTGCCGGGACGGGCGGGCGGGGGCAGCATGGAAGGGCCGTGGCAGCGGCATCGGTCCGGCGGCCGGTGGAGGTGGTTGAGGGATGGCAATGGACTCCCTGCGGTCCGGTGACGCCGGCGGCCCCGGCAGACCGCGTCCGACCAGTCTGCTGGACGTGCTGAGCGTGGCCGCGGTGGCGCTGGACTCGCAGGGCCGGATCGTGTTCTGGACCCCCCAGGCCGAGGAGCTCTTCGGGTACACGTCCGAGGAGGCCCTCACCAAGAACGCGGCGCGACTGCTCGTTCACCCGGAGCACCTGAAGGCCGCGGTGAACGTCTTCACGGAGGTACTGGAGACCGGGCACAGCTGGGCCGGTGCCTTCCCGGTCCGGCACAAGGACGGCAGCAGCCGGCTGATGGAGTTCCGCACCATGCGGCTGCTGGACGATCTCGGCGACGTCTACGCCCTGGGCATCGTCGCCGACCACACCCTGCTGCAGCGGGTGGAGACCGACCTGGCGCTGTGCGAGCGGCTGATCAGCCAGTCCCCCATCGGTCTGGCCCTGCTCGACCCGGATCTGCGCTACCTCCTGGTGAACCCCGCGCTGGAGCGGATCGACGGCGTTCCCGCCGAGGAGCACATCGGACGGCACCTGCGCGAGACGCTGCCGCTGCCGGACATCGACACCGTGGAGTCGGCGCTGCGCCAGGTGCTCACCACGGGCACGCCGCTGCTGGACCAGTACCACGTGGGCCGTCCGCCGGCCGATCCGGAGAACGAGCACGCCTGGTCGCTGTCGTTCTACCGGCTTGAGGATCCCGGCGGCCGGGTCCTGGGCGCCGCGACGTCGGTCGTGGACGTCACGGAACGGCACCGCGCGGCCGCCGAGGCCGACCGGGCCCGGCGCCGCCTCGCACTGATCGCCGACGCCTCGGCGCGGGTGGGCACCTCGCTGGAGGTGGAGCGCACGGCGCACGAGCTGGCCGAGGTCGCCACCCCGGTGCTCGCGGACGTGGTCGCGGTGGACGTGCTGGACGCGGCGCTGGCCCTGCGCCGCTCGCGCCGTCCGGACAACGGCCCGGAGCTGTTCCGCGCCCTCGCCCTCAAGGCGGACCATCCCACGGTCGCGCTGCGGGCCGCCGACCCGCCCGGCGACCTCGCCGCCTACGACGGCGACCGGCTGGTCACGCTGTGCGTGCACACCGCCCGCCCGGTGCTGGTGCCGCGGGTGGGCAAGCACGACCTCCCGCGCATCGCCCGCAGCCCGGAGGCCGGCGCCCTGCTGGAGCAGGCGGGCGTGCACTCGTACCTCGTGGTGCCGCTGATCGCGCACGGCGAGGTGCTGGGCGCCCTCGACCTGAAACGGACCCGCAATCCGCTCCCCTTCGACGAGGACGACGTCGTCCTCGCCACCGAGCTGGCCGGCCGGGCGGCCGTGGCCATCGACAACGCCCGCTGGTTCCAGAGCGTCCGCAACACCGCCCTCACCCTCCAGCGCAGCCTCCTGCCCGACCATCCGCCCGAGCACACCGGTCTGGAACTGGCCTCCCGCTACGAACCGGCCCAGGCGACCAGCGAAGTGGGCGGCGACTGGTACGACGTGATCCCACTGTCGCAGGACAGGACCGCACTGGTCGTCGGAGACGTGATGGGCAACGGCATCGACGCGGCCGCCACCATGGGCCGGCTGCGCACCGCCACCTGCGCCTACGCGGACCTGGAGCTGCCCCCGGCCGCGGTGCTGCGGCACCTGGACCGGATCACCTGCGATCTGGAGCACTACATCGTCACCTGCCTGTACGCGGTGTACGACCCGCACACCAGGAGCTGCGAGATGGCCAACGCGGGCCACATGCCGCCCGCGCTGGTGCACGCCGGCCGGCCCCCGACCCTGCTGGAGCTGCCGCCGGCCGCCCCGCTCGGCGTGGGCGGCATTCCCTTCGAGACCACGACCGTCGGCCTCGACGCGGGTGACCTGCTGGTGCTGTACACCGACGGCCTGGTCGAGACCCGCCGCCACCCCATCGACGACCGCCTGGACGTCCTCCTCGGCTTCCTCGACGAACCCCACCGCCCGCTGGAGGAGACCTGCGACCTGCTCCTGCACGGCCTGCGCCACCCCGACGACCACGACGACGTGGCACTGCTGGTGGCCCGGGCGCTCTAGCGCCCCGTCAGGAGCCCGGGCCGCGACGCGCACGTGCGAGCAGGGCGGCGTGCGGCAACGACAGCAGACCGTCCTCGCCCGCGAACTCGGAGCTGAGGAGATCGAAGTGGCGCTTGATCTCGGCCCGGATCCGGGGCGTCTGGCTCAGCAGCATCCGCCCCCCGAAGGCCACTCCGCTCGCAGGACCGCTCCACCACTCGTCAGCGCTCGCGCGGTGGTCCCAGCGCAGGGTCTCGCACTCCGCCTCGCGGAACCCTGCCGCGTCCAGCAACTCCGTGAGACCGCTCTCGTCACGGGGAAACTCGTCGTCGGGGTCCAGTCCCGCGGGCAGGTGTGGTGGACGCACCGCGCCTCCGGCTTGAATCGCGCGGCCGATCAAGGCCTGTCCCGCGGCCGGCGGCATCGCCCAGATCGTCAACGCGATCCGGCCGCCGGGCCTCACGACACGGCGCAGCTCGGCCAGGGCCACCTTGGGCCGGCCCACGTGGTTCAGCACGAAATTGGCGACGACGGCGTCGAACTCTCCGTCGGCGAAGGGGAGTTCGGGAAGAGCTGCCACGCTCACGTGGGCCGTGGGTGCGGCCTGCCCGGCCAACTCGACCATGGTCGGCTCCGCGTCCACGGCCGTCACCGTCGCGCCCCGGGCACCCGCGGCGGCGGCGACCGTCCCGGGTCCGGTCCCGACATCGAGCATCCGCACGCCCGGCCCGACTCCGGCGGCGTCGAGCAACTGCGGCACCGGATACGCACACAGCTTGGCGAAGCTTCCGGCATAGGCGGCGCCCTGCCCCGCCCACATCAGCCGCTCACTCCTGTCGAACGTCGTCATCGACACCGGCACCCTCCCCGACCGCGGCCAAGATCGATACTGCCACGACCCTAACCGACGGTCCGACGGGCGCGGACAGCTCGGAAACGGGTGCTTACCGCGTGCCGCAGCACTCCGTGCGGCAGAAGCAGGACGCCGTGATCGGCACGTCCGCGGTGGCCGCGGCGAGCTTCAGCTGCTGGGCCACGATCCGGGCCTCGCCGTCCTTGCCGAGCCGCCGGAGGCACTCGTGGAATCCGTGCAGGGCCCAGACGTTGCCCGGGTGCTGCAACGGCCGGGGCAGGGTGTCGTCCAGGCCGAGGTCGGCGCAGTAGACCACCTCGGCCTCCTCGACCCGGCCGCGTTCGAGGAGCAGGGCGCCGTAGGCGTGCCGGGTGGGCTGCATCCAGCCCCAGGGTTCGTCGTACGGAAGGTTGTCGTCCAGGTCGACGGAGCGGCGCAGGGCGGCGAAGGCGCTGTCGAAGTCGCCCTTGCGGTAGGCGAGTTCGCCGTCGAGCATGGCGGAGGCGATCGCCAGGATGTCGGCGCAGGTGTTGTTGAAGAGCATGCGGGTCTCCGGGACCGTGGCGACCGCGTCCCGGAAGCGGGCCCGGTCGGTCTCGGCCTCGGGGATCCGGCCGGTGGCCGCGTGGGCGACACCGCGTGCGTAGTGCAGCATCGCGGTGGTCACGCAGTACAGCAGGGGGTCGGCGGGCAGCGGCAGGCGCAGGATGTCGTCCCAGCGGCCGAAGCGGACCAGGACGTGCACCCGCATGGCCAGGAAGCCCTCCAGCCAGTCGGCCATCGGCGGGCTCTGCACCCGCAGCAGGTCCTCCGGAACGGCGGCCTCGAGCCGTTCGGCCGTGGCGAGGGCGTCCTGGAGGCGGCCGAGGAACATCGCGCCGTAGATCCCGAAGTGCAGGTTGTGGCAGCGGTAGAGGGTGTAGAAATTCATCGCGCCGGCGCGGGCGTGGTACTTCTCGTCGGCGGCGACGGCCGCGGCGTTGTCGGAGACGACGCGCCGGTAGTCGCCGCAGAGGACTTCCAGGTGCGAGGGCATGTGCTGGAGGTGCCCGGCGTCGGGCACCAGGTCGCGCAGCCGGTCGGCGACCGGCAGGGCGGTCTCGGGCGTGGGCGACATCTCCATGAGGTGGATGTACATGTGCAGCAGTCCGGGGTGCCTGGTGCCGGCGTCGGTCCCGAGTCCCCGCTCCAGCACGGCCCTGGCCTCCTCCGTGCGGGCCCCGTCGGCCGGCCGGCCGCTGCGGATGTCCCAGAGCTGCCAGGGGGTGAGGTTCATCTGGGCGTCCGCGTGGAGGGTGGCGACGTCGAGGTCGTCGGGTGCCAGTTCGTACGCGGTGCGCATGCTGTCGGCGTAGCCGGTGTTCCACACCGAGCAGGCCGCCGCGTCCGGGGCCGCGGCCTGCGGGTAGCGGGCGCGCAGCGCCTCGATCAGGGCGCGTTCGACGGGCGTCGCGTGCGCGGCCTTGGCGTGCGCACGTTCCACGGCGGCGTGCGTCCGCCGCACCGTGTGCGTCAGCTCCTCCCGGTCGAAGAACTCCCAGGGTTTGTTGTAGTTGGGACCGAGGGCGTAGGCCAGGCCCCAGTCGGCCATGGCGCAGTCCGGGTCCGCCGCGCCGGCCGTCTCGAAGCAGCGGACGGCCTCCTCGTGGTTGAAGGCGTAGGTCCAGTTGAGGCCCCGGTCGAACCAGGTCTGCGCCTCGGGGGACGACGTCGTCACGCGTCGGCTGTGACCGCCCAGGTCGTAGTAGTCCACGGCGACGAACCTACCGACGCGGACCGGACGGACGATTCCCGTTCATCCGAAGTCATGAGAGGGGCGCGGCGGTTGACGGACACCGCCGCGCCACCCGTGGCCGCCTGCGACCAGGCGTGCCGTCGGTGCTCAGGGCGCGACCGCGCGTCCGGTCTGCGGGGAGATCCGGCCGGAGCAGAGCCCCTTGGCCGCGAGGGTCTGTGCGATGCGCGGGATCGCGGCCAGGGTGTTGGCCGGCCACTCGTGCATGAGGATGATCTGGCCGCCGGTGAGCCGGGAGACGGCCTGCACGATCGCGTCGGTGCTCGCGCCGTTCCAGTCCTGCGAGTCGACGTCCCAGATGATCTCGGTGAGCCCGTACTTGGCCTCGACCGCGCGCACCGTCGCGTTGGTCTCGCCGTACGGCGGCCGGAACAGGACCGGGGTCCCGCCGCCGGCGGCGGCGATCGCCGACTGGGTGCGGGAGATCTCCGAGTCGATCTGCGCCTGGGTCTCCTGGGTCAGGTGCGGGTGGGTGTAGCTGTGGTTGCCGATCCACATGCCCGCGCCGGCCTGGGCCTTGACCTGGGCCGGGTAGGCGGCCGCGTACTGGCCCTCGTTGAACATGGTGGCCCGCAGGCCGTTCGCCTTCAGGGCGCCGAGCAGGCCGGGTGTGTGGGCGATGGACGGCCCGTCGTCGAAGGTCAGGCCGACGTAGCCGGTGCAGGTGGCGGCGCGGGCGGGGACGGCGCCGACCGCGAGGGTGCCCGCGGCGGTCAGCGCGACCGCGGCTGCGGTCGCGGCCAGGGGACGTAAGGAGCGTTCCGCTGCGGCGCGCATCAGGCGACCGTGATGGTGGAGCTGCCGCTGCTCTGGTAGCCCTCGGTCGCGAGGATCTGGTAGTAGCTGAAGCTACCGAGGGACATGCCGGCCCTGGCCCAGGCGTCGAAGTGGTTGCCGGTGGTGATGGTGCCGCCGGTCCGCTTGGCCTGGCGGACGCTCCAGTACTGGTTGAAGGTCCTGGTGCCTTCGACGGACGGGGCGTTGTACCGCGTCGTCAGGTAGATGTCGTAGGTGCCGCCGTCGCTGGTGACGCTGCCCTTGTACGTGCCGGTGGGCCGGTAGGTGCCCCAGTTGTCGACGATGTAGTACTCGACGAGCGGGTTCGAGGTCCAGCCGTAGAGGGACAGGTAGCCGTTGCCGGAGGGGCTGAAGCCGCCCGAGTAGGTGACGTTCCGGCGGGCGCCGGTGCTCCAGCCCTTGCCGCAGACGAAGTTGCCGGTGTTGCTCCAGCTGGTGCTGTAGGTGCCGCCGGAGCCGAGGGTCATGGAGACCGTGCCCTGTGCGTCGGTCCAGAACGAGTAGTAGTAGCCGTTGTTGGTGCCGGTCTGGTTCGTGGTGACGACCGTGGCGGCGCGGGCGGTGCCGGGCAGAACCAGTCCGGCGGCTGCGCCCAGCAGCAGCGCGCCGGCGCTCCTGCGGGTCAGGGCGTGGTCGAGCGGGTTCATGGGATGCCTCCTCGTATGGCCTGTGCGGGTGTGGCCTGGTGGGGAGTTTTGGTCTGCCCATGTCAGCTGTCAACAGTTTCGGTGATTATTTCGAAACCTTCGGTTAACCCGGCGGAATATAACCCCAGGTTGTGCACGCATCAAGGGAGCTGAAGATCAAATACCCCTGAGAGGGGCGCAGAAGAGATCCATTGGCGCGGCCAGAAATCCCGAATGTTTCGATAGATGGCTCGAATGCTGCTGCGCGCATCGGAACATGCCGCTGAGTGGAGCAATCACCGGCATGCCGGGCGTCGGCCCGGGAGGCTGGGTGTCTTGTCTAGATTCGTATGCCAGGAGTCCCGGGTGAGGCACGACGGTCCCAACCCACCACTGCCCGCGCCCCCCGCGTGGATGCGCTGGCTACCGGTCCTGTACGTCGCCGCCGTACTGCTGATCGAACCGGTGACCCCGGTGGAGTGGCCGGTGAGTTTCGTACTGATCGCCCTGCCCTTGGTGACCGCCTTCGCGCACCCGCCCGTCGTCGTCGCCGTCGCCACCGTCTTCGCCATCGGTCTGGAACTTTTACTGGCCGGAACCCCGTGCTGCGCGGGGCGCTCCGTCGGCTACATCTGGGAACGGCACTACGTGGCCGCCTACGCGTGTACGGCCCTGGTGGGCGCCCTGGGCACGATTCTGGCGGCCCACCGGACCCGCCGGGAACGCACCCTGGCCGACGTCCGGTTCGTGGCCGAGATCGCGCAACGCGTCCTGCTCAGACCGGTTCCGCACCGGATCGGGAACCTGCTGCTGGAGAGCTTCTACCTGTCCGCCGCCGCGGAGGCACGCATCGGCGGCGACCTCTTCGAGGCCGTCCCCACCGCGTACGGGGTACGGCTGCTCATCGGTGACGTGCGCGGCAAGGGGCTGCTCGCGGTGGAGACCGCGGCGGCGATGCTGGGCGCGTTCCGCGAGGCCGCGCACGACGAACCCGACCTGCACGCGCTGGTGGACCGGGTGGACATCAGCATGACCCGCCGGGCCGACCGGCTGGGCGGGACCGAGCTCGGCGAGCGGTTCGTCACCGCCGTCTTCGCCGAGATCCCCGAGGACAGGAGGATCGTCCGCATTGTCAACTGCGGCCATCCGCCGCCGCTGCTCATCCGCCCCGGCGAGGTGAGCGAGCTGGACCAGGGGCAGCCGGGTCCGCCGCTGAACCTCGGCATGCTCGTCGGGGATCCCTACCGCGTCGAGACCTACCTCTTCGGCCCCGGCGACCAGCTGCTGCTGTACACGGACGGCGTCACGGAGACCCGGGATCCCGCCGGCGACTTCTACCCGCTGCTCCAGCGGCTGCGTTCATGGGGCCCGATGCCGCCCCCGGAGCTGCTGGAACGGCTCCATCAGGACCTGCTGGAGTACAGCCACGACCAGTTGCAGGACGACACGGCCGCGCTCACCGCCTTCCTGCTGCCCGAAGGAGCGGCCGAGGCGCCCGGGGACGAGCGCGACGACTCGGACGCCGGGGCGTTCGACGACCCGCTGGCGTGAGGGGCGTTGGGAACCGGAGGCCGGGGACAGGATCTCCGGCCGGTACGTTCTGCAGGAGGCGATCGGCCGGGGCGGGATGGGAGTCGTCTGGCGGGCACGTCGTCGGCGTCCTGGACGACGGCCCGGTGCCCCGCCGCACCTCGGCGCCGGCCGCGAACTCCCTGGCGTGCGTCGACGCCTGCACCCTGCTCGACGCGACGGCCCTCGCCCGCGTGCCCGGTGTCGACGCCGGCGACGAGGACCGGGGGTTCGCCGGATGGGACTGCGACTGGTCGAGCGACGACGGCAACCGGGACGTCGAGGTCCAGTTCAGCCGGGACAACGCACTGGACGGGGACGACGGTGCCCCGGTACGGGTCGCCGCGGCCGGAGCCGTCCGCCGACGGGCCCGGGGCGAGGACCGGTTCGGGCTCGGCCGTGGAGGCGATGTCGTCGGCGGTGCAGGGGACCGGGCCGGGAGGATGCCTGACAGGTGGTCAGAGGAAGCTGACGCCCTGGGCCAGGGTGAGTTCGCCGGAGTAGTTGACCGTGTTGGTGGCGGAGCGCATGTACGCCTTCCAGGCGTCGGAGCCGGACTCGCGGCCGCCGCCGGTGTCCTTCTCGCCGCCGAAGGCGCCGCCGATCTCGGCTCCGGAGGTGCCGATGTTGACGTTGGCGATGCCGCAGTCGGAGCCGGCGGCGGACAGGAAGAGCTCGGCCTCCCGCTGGTCGCGGGTGAAGATGCTGGACGACAGGCCCTGCGGGACGTCGTTGTGGAGTGCGATCGCCTCGTCGAGGGTGTCGTAGCCGAGGACGTACAGGATCGGTGCGAAGGTCTCCTCCCGTACGACGTCGCTCTGTTCGGGGACGCGGACCAGGGCGGGCTCGGTGTAGGCCGCCGCGGGTGCCGCCTCGGCCAGGCAGCGGTTCCCGCCGGCCAGGAGCTTGCCGCCCTCGGCCTGGACGCGGGTGAGCGTGTGCTGCATGCGGTCGAGGGCGCCGGTGGTGATGAGCGGGCCGACCAGGGTCGTGGCGTCGAACGGGTCGCCGACGGGGAGCTTTCCGTAGACGGCGGTCAGGCGCTCGACGAGGGTGTCGGCGATGTCGCGGTGGACGATGAGCCGTCGGAGTGTGGTGCAGCGCTGGCCGGCCGTACCGGCCGCGGCGAAGACGATGCTCTGGACGGCGAGGTCGAGGTCGGCGGAGGGGGCGACGATCGCGGCGTTGTTGCCGCCGAGCTCCAGCAGGCTGCGGCCGAAGCGGGCGGCGACGCGCGGACCGACCTCGCGGCCCATGCGGGTCGAGCCCGTGGCGCTGACGAGGGCCACCCGCGGGTCGTCGACGAGCCGCTCGCCGACCGCGCGGTCGCCGGGCAGGAGGCGGTGCACGTCGCACGGGGCGCCGGTCTCCTCGGCGGCCCGGGCCAGCAGGTGGTGGCAGGCCAGGGCGGTCAGCGGGGTGAGTTCGGAGGGCTTCCAGACCACGGTGTCGCCGCAGACCAGGGCTACGGCGGTGTTCCAGGACCAGACGGCGACGGGGAAGTTGAAGGCGGAGACGACGCCGACCACGCCGAGCGGGTGCCAGGTCTCGGCCAGCCGGTGGCCGGGGCGTTCGGAGGCGATCGTACGGCCGTAGAGCTGGCGGGACAGGCCGACCGCGAAGTCGCAGATGTCGATCATCTCCTGGACCTCGCCGAGCGCCTCGGAGCGGATCTTGCCCGCCTCGACGGTGACGAGGTCGGCCAGGTCGCTCTTGTGCTCGCGCAGCAGCTCGCCGAGGCGGCGCACCAGGTCACCACGGCGCGGGGCCGGGGTGGTACGCCAGGTGAGGAAGGCGTTCCGGGCGGCCATGAGGGCCGCGTCGACGTCGGTGGCGGTGGCCGCCCGCAGGCCGAAGAGGTCCTCGCCGGTGACGGGGGTGCGGGCCGCGAGGTCGTCGCCCTCGGCCACCTCGGCGCCGATGCTGCGCAGGCAGGCCCGGGCGCGGGCGCGCAGCTCGTCCGTGGTGGGCAGCGCGGTGCTGGTCATCCTGGTCCTCCGGAGGGGTGCGGGGTCAGCGGACGGGGTCGGTGAGGCCGAGGGCCCGGGCGACCTGGGCGAGGGAGCCGTTCTGCTGCTGCTCGTAGAGGGCGAAGGGGTCGAGGACCTCGCGGCCGATGGCTCCGGAGAGCCAGTCGGCGTCGTAGGCGGTGCCCTGCCGGTCGTTGTCGCGGGTGCCCTCGCCGCTGAGGTTGGACTGGAAGATGCCGGCGGCGGAGCGGGGCAGGAAGTCCTCGTAGACGACGGGTTCGGCGCGTACCCAGCCCTGCCGCACCAGCTCGCTGACACCGGTGGGCGGTGTGCGGCCGTCGCGCGGCCGGTCGTCGGCGAGCCGGTAGGTGAAGTACGCCAGCCCCTGGGCCGCGAGTTCCTCCTCGCTGCCGGGCAGGTGCCGCTCCCAGACGGCGCGCGCGATGTCGTCGCGGGCCGCCGCGGGCTGCCGGGCCGCCTGCTCGTCGACGCGGCCGAGGAGTTCGTCGTAGAGGGCACGCCCCGCCCGGGTGAGGGCGATGCCGCGGGCCTCGACCTCGCCGAAGCGCACCCGCAGGGCGCCGCTGACGACGCCGCCGTCCTCGGTGCGCATCGCGCGGGGTTCGGCCAGGGCGCGGAAGGAGGTCTGGCGCAGCAGGACGTCGGGGCCCTTCCAGGCCGGCGGGCCCTGGATGGTGTCGATCATCTCGATGCCGCGGTCGGTCATCCGGCGGTACAGCTCGTCGATGTCCAGGACGCGTGGCGTGAGGTGGTTGACGTGGGTGCTGCGGACACCGCCGATGTCGGCGGCGACGGCGGAGACCTTCTCCAGGGTGCGGTACCAGGCCCGGTCCACCGGTTCGGCCGACAACTCGAAGGCATTTACGGCCAGTTGGAGGAAGCGTTCGGCGTCGTCCGCGGGCAGTCCGCGGTCGGCCGTGGCGCGGTCGGCCAGTGCGAGCACTTCCGGAGGGAAGAGTTCGCGGGCGGCCAGGAAGGCCTCCAGGCGGGCGCGCAGGTCCGCGTCGAAGAAGCGGGGGTCGGCCGGGGTGAGCAGGGAGGTGAACACCCGGAAGGGGTTGCGGGCGAGTTCCTCGCCGTCGACCGGCCGGAAGGCGGTGGAGACGACGGGGACGGCGCTGGCCGCGGCGTCCCGCAGGTCGTAGAAGCCGACCGGGTGCATGCCGAGGGCGCCGAAGACCCGGGCGACCTGCCGCAGTTCGCGCGGTGTGCCGACGCGGATGGCGCCGTGCCGTTCGGCGGTGACCCTGCCGATGGAGCCGAGGCGTTCGGCGTCGGCTCCGCGGGCGTGCAGGACGTCCTCGTTGACCTCGCGGGAGACGTCCACCAGCGTCGTGTAGGCGGGCACCTCCCGGCCGTACATCTCCGACAGCCGGACCGCGAACGCGGCCCGCAGCTGCCATTGACCGATCATCGACATGGTTCGGCCCTTTCGGGGACGGGCGACGGTGCCACGATCACGTCTTCGATGGTCGCCGACCGGGCGGCCGCCGTACAGATGACAGGGCCGCCGGCGGGCGCCGGGAAAGGCGCAGGTGCGCGCGGCGCGGAAAACCCAGTGGACCGATCTTCACAGGTGATCCCTAACATATGGCGTCAAGACAACCATGCGGCCGACGCGTCGGAACGCGCGCCGGCCGGGGTCGCCGATGCCAGGGTCCGCTCCCCGGGCTGCGGTGATCTTCCTACCCAGGAGGACCTTCCGCATGTTCCGACGAATTGGCAGTGCCGTCGTCCGACATCCAGTCTGGACGATCGTGGCATGGCTGATCGCGGCGGTGGCGATCGTCGCCACCGCCCCGAGCCTGCCCTCGAACAGCGACGAGAGCAGCTTCCTGCCCAAGAGTTACGAGTCCATCAAAGCGGCCGATCTCCAGGCGAAGGCGTTCCCCAGCGCCTTCACCCCCTCCGCGATCGCGCTCTACCAGCGCACCGACGGCGGCAGGCTCACCGCCGAGGACAAGAAGGACGTCGCCCGGTTCGCCACCGAGCTGGGCGGCAAGCACATCGACCAGGTCCAGAAGGTCGTCCCCGGCCAGCCGTCGAAGGACGGCAGGTACGACCTGATCCTGGTGCAGATGGACAGCAAGAACGCCGGCCAGCCCGTGCAGGCGGACGCGGCCAAGGTGCTGCGCGACGACGTCAGGCAACTGGCCAAGGGGACGAACCTGGAGGTCAAGCTGGGCGGTTCGGCCGCGCAGGCACTCGACCAGCAGGACTCGTCCAAGCGCGGTGAGGCGCTGATCGGCATCGGCACCTTCGTGATCATCCTGGTGACCCTGCTGATCATCTTCCGGGCGCCGATCCTCGCGTTCCTGCCGCTGGTCGTGATCGGCGTGGTGTCCGCGATCGCCAACGGGCTCATCGCGTACGCCACCAAGCTGTTCGGTCTGCAGGCCAACAGTTCCGTGTCGTCGATCCTGATCGTCGTGCTGTTCGGCGTGGGCACGGACTACTTCCTGTTCCTGATGTTCCGGTACCGCGAACGCCTGCGTGCGGGTGACGAACCCAAGGAGGCCATGGTCAACGCGGTGGCGCGGGTCGGCGAGGCCATCGCCTCCGCGGCCGGCGCGGTGATCATCGCCTTCCTCGCGCTGGTGCTGTCCACGCTGGGCTTCCTGAAGCAGATGGGCCCGGCGCTGGCCATCGCGGTCTCCGTCACCCTGGTCGCGGGGCTGACGCTGATCCCGGCCGTCGTGTCGCTGATCGGCCCGAAGGTGTTCTGGCCGTCCAAGTCCTGGCAGCAGGAGCCGGCGAACGCCCGTTTCGCGGCCCTGGGCCGTGGTGTGCAGCGCCGCCCGGGGCTGACCGCCGCGGTCTCCGGACTCGTGCTGGTGGTCCTGTCCCTGGGCACCCTGGGCTTCCACGCCACGTTCGACCTGGCGTCGGGCTCGATGCCCAAGACCAAGGAGTCCATGGTCGTCCAGGACCGGATGCAGGGCGCGTACTCGGCCGGTGCCGCGGCGCCCACCGACGTGTACCTCTCCAGCACCGACGGCAAGGCGCTGGACACGTCCTCCTTCGACGCGTACGCGTCGAAGCTCGGGGCCGTGGACGGTGTCGCGAGCGCCCGGATGGCCCAGGTGAACAAGGCCGGCACCACGGCGGACTTCACCGTCACCCTCAAGTACGAGGCGTCCACGGACAAGGCCATAGACGCCGTGGGGCGGGTGCGTGACGTCGCGCACGCCGACGCGCCCGAGGGGACCGAGGCACTCGTCGGCGGCATGTCCTCGATCTACAAGGACATCGACGCCGCGGTCAACCACGACTACCGGACGGTGTTCCCCGTGGCCGCCCTGTTGATCATGGTGATCCTGGGGCTGCTGCTGCGCAGTGTGGTCGCGCCCTGGTACCTGATCGGCTCGGTCGGGCTCGGCTTCGGCGCCACCCTCGGCGCCACGGTCTGGATCTTCCAGGAGGCCCAGAACAAGCCCGGCCTGATGTTCATGCTGCCGGTGATCATGTATCTCTTCGTGGTCGCCATCGGCACGGACTACAACATCCTCATGATCGCCCGGCTCCGTGAGGAGGCCCGCGAGGGCCGGGAGCCGCGCGAGGCGGCCGGCATGGCGGTGCGGCAGTCCGGTCCCACGGTGGCCGCGGCGGGCTTCATCCTGGCGGCGACCTTCGCCACGATGATGCTGGCGGGCAACTCGCTGCTCACGGAGATGGGCTTCGCGGTCTCCTTCGGTATCGCGGTGGCCGCCTTCGTCATGGCGATGTTCTTCACCCCGAGCCTCACGGCGCTGATCGGCCACGCGGCCTGGTGGCCGGGCCATGCCGACCGGGCGGAACCGGCGGCGGGCACGGGCACGGACACGGCGCCCGGGGACGCCACGCCGCTGGCCGGGGAGGACCGGAACGCTCCGGCGGGCCGCAGCAGCTAGCGGAGCACGGAGAGCGGGCGAGGGGTCTGCCGGGCCGTCGGGGCCTGGCAGACCCCTCAGCCGTATTGACTATATTGACTTCGCATGACGATCGTGAAAAATACGAGATATCAGATCCCGGAAGGACACTGCTTTGGCTGCTCCGGCCCCTGAACCTGCCGACGAGGTCCGAGCCGTCCACCGGTGCCGGGTGGAGTGGTCGGACACCGACGCCTCCGGGCACTACCACAACTCGGCGGTGGTGCGGTTCGTGGAGGCGGCCGAGGCCGCTCTCGTACGCGAGCGGGGCGTCGTCGGCTATTTCGGTGCCGCACCACGGGTGCGCTACGAGGTCGACTTCACCGCCCCGCTCTGGTTCCAGCAGGAGGTGACGACCGTCCTGACCGTCGAACGTGTCGGCACCTCCTCGATGACGTTCCGGTTCGAGGTGTGGGGCGAGGAGATCGACGGCCGCCCCCGGCAGCTCTCCGCGTCCGGCCGCTACACGGTCGTGCACGTGCCGCAGCGGGCGGACCGGGCGAGTGCTCCCTGGCCCGCCGAGTGGATCACCGCCCTCACCCCTGCTCCGGTTCCGGCTTCGGTTCCGGGTGCCGGGACGGGCGGGGGCGGCTCCCGGCAGCCGCAGCCGTAGCCGTAGCCGTGCCGCCGTAGCCTCAGCCGTGCGCGGCGGGCCGGTCACGGGTGCCGGCCCGCCGCACTGTGCCGTCGCCGGTGCTACGCCGCGAGGGCGTGCCCGGGATGCAGGACGACCTTGGTGTAGCCCTCGATCCGCTGGTCGAACTTCTCGTAGGCCCTCGGCGCCTCCTCCAACGGCAGTTCGTGGGA
This sequence comes from Streptomyces sp. NPDC047061, assembly GCF_040643955.1. Classification (NCBI taxonomy): domain Bacteria; kingdom Bacillati; phylum Actinomycetota; class Actinomycetes; order Kitasatosporales; family Streptomycetaceae; genus Streptomyces; species Streptomyces sp. NPDC047061. The sequence continues at coordinate 55,533 of NZ_JBEYVI010000037.1, read as the reverse complement.
GACCACGAAGCTGGGCTTGGCCCGCCCCGCGATGATCAGGTCGCGCAACTGGCGGTTGTACTGCTTGACGTTGCACTGGCCGGTGCCCATCCGCTGCCCCTTCTCGAACATCCTGCCGATGGACACCAGCAGCTGGCCGTGCTTGGCGTACTCGTCGGGTCCGCCCGGGTCGGACGGAACGTACAGGCCCGGTACGCCGAGCATGCCGGTCGGCCGTACCGTCTCGACGAGGGTGTTCAGGACGACGGCGGGTTCCTCGTGGCTCGCGTCGTGCGCCTGGGCCTGGTAGCCGACGGCGTCGACGCCCTTGTCCGTGCCCTCGCCCCGGGTCTGTTCCTTGATCTGTTCGGCCGGGTCGCCCTGGGTGAAGTCGATCGGTATCGCGCCGATCTGCTCGGCCTTGGCGAGCCGCTCGGGCACGCGGTCGACCGAGAACACCTTGGCCGCGCCACGCAGCAGCGCGGAGTACGCGGCCATCAGCCCGACCGGACCGGCCCCGAAGACGGCGACGCTCTCGCCCGGAATCACCTGGGCGAGCTCACAGCCGTGGTAGCCGGTCGGGAAGATGTCCGCGAGCAGCACGAAGTCCGTCTCGAACTCGGTGCCCGGCGGCAGCTTCAGGCAGTTGAAGTCGGCGAACGGCACCCGCAGCAGCTCTGCCTGGCCGCCCTTGTAGGGGCCCATGGCCACATAGCCGTAGGCTCCGCCGGCGAAGCCCGGGTTCACCGTGAGGCAGAAGCCGGTCTTGCCGGCCAGGCAGTTCTTGCAGAATCCGCACGCGACGTTGAAGGGCATGACCACCCGGTCGCCCTCGGACAGCGAGGTCACGCCGGAGCCGATCTCCTCGACTATGCCGAGGTTCTCGTGTCCGAAGACGATGCCCGACTCGGCGGCCGTACGCCCCTCGTACATGTGCAGGTCGGACCCGCAGATAGCGCTCGACGTGACCCGTACCAGCACGTCGTTGGGGTGCTGGATGCGCGGGTCGTCGACGTCCCTGATCGTGACACTGAAGGGCTTCTCGTAGACGACGGCTTTCACCTGGCTCACCTCCGCGTCGAACGCCGGGCGACGGCGGACCACGCGGACGGAGGCCTGGCCATGGGGAACAGCCGGGACGGCGCCCCCGGTGCGTGCCGCGACCCTGGGCGCTCTTGTTTCACCATCGGATACCTCCAGAAAACGCCGATCGCACAGGCGCTGCAACCCCGTCCCCGACATCGCCCTCCTAACGGGAGAACGCCCGGTCCAGCGAGCCGGGGACGTCCGCGGTGCGGTCGGCCGTAGGCTCGCCAACGGGGACGGACAGCAGGGGTGTTGGCACCGAGGGGGAGCCTGGTGGGAATGACGGGGGCGTCGGATGTGCGGCCCGTGGCGGAACTGCTCGTCGAGAACTCCGAGCGCTACGGCGGGAGGGTCGCCTTCGCCGATGACCGGCGGACGGTGAGCTGGAGCGCAGGACCGCCCGGTTGGCGGCCGGGCTGGGGGTCGGCCGCACGGCGCGGGTGGCCTTCTGCCTGGGTGACGGCGTGGAGCTGGCCGAGGGGCTGCTGGCCACGGTGCGGGCCGGCGCGGTGGGGGTGCCGCTGAGCTCCCGCGCCACGGACGCCGAGCTCGCCGGGCTGCTGGCCGACTGCGATCCGGACGTGCTGGTCACCGACCGGCACCACCTGTCACGGATCACGCGGCTGACGGCCGGACGTCCCGTCCGGCTGCTGGTCACCGGTGACGGGCCGCTGCCCGACGGGGTCACCGCCTGGGAGACGACGGCCACGACACCGGCGCCCGCTCCCCCGGACGATCTCGGCCTGGACGAGCCCGCCTGGCTGCTCTACACGTCCGGGACCTCCGGCACCGCCAGGGCCGCGATCTCCAGCCAGCGGTCCGCGCTGTGGTCCTCGGCCGCCTGCTATCTGCCCCGGCTCGGGCTGTCGGCCGCGGACCGCGTCCTGTGGCCGCTGCCCCTCTCGCACACCTACGCCCACTCGCTCTGCGTCCTGGGCACCACCATGGCCGGGGCGAGCGCCCGGATCACCACGGCCCGGGAACCGGCCGCACTGGCACGGCTGGTCGCCGAGTACGCACCGACCGTGCTGGCCGGGGTGCCGCTCACCTACCGGCAGTTGCTGGACGCCGGCCTCGGTGCCGTGCCCTCGCTGCGGCTGTGCGTCACGGCCGGCGCACCCAGCGACCCCGAGCTGCGGGAGGAGGCGGAGGCGCGGTTCGGCGCCCCGCTGCTGGACGGCTACGGCAGTACCGAGACCTGCGGCAAGATCGCGGTGGAGTCGCCCACCGGACCCCGGGTGCCCGGCAGCAGCGGGATGCCGCTGCCCGGCATGGAGGTGGAGGTACGGGCCGTCGCGCCGGAGCGGGCCGGCGGGACCGACAGGGACCGCGGTGACGGCGGTGCCGGTGGCGACGGCGACGGCGACGGCGACGGCGACGGCGACGGCGACGGCGAGATCTGGGTCCGTGGCCCCGGTGTCATGCTCGGCTACCACAACCGGCCCGAGGAGACCGCCGCCGCCCTGCGCGACGGCTGGTACCGCACGGGTGACCTGGGCCGACTCGACGAGCGAGGCTTTCTGGCCGTCACCGGCCGGGCGGGCGACCGTATCGTGCGCGGCGGGGAGAACGTCGACCCGGCCGAGGTGGAGCGGGTGCTGTGCGGTCTGCCCGGGGTGCGGGACGCGGCCGTGGTCGGGCGGGCCCATCCGCTGCTCGGCGAGGTGCCGGTGGCGTTCGTGGTGCCGGACCGCCCGGACCTCGACCTCGATCCGGTGCCGCTGCTGCGCGCCTGCGCCGCGGTGCTCTCCGCGCACAAGGTGCCCGAGGAGGTGTTGCCGGCATCGGCGATACCGCGCACCTCCGGCGGCAAGCTGCGCCGCGCCCTGCTGCGCCGGGCGCTCATCGACCGCCCGGCCGATCCGGGGCTCGCCGCGCTGGCCGGCCGGACGCCCGGTGAGCGACGCGCCGCGTTGACCGACCTGGTGTGCGCGGAGACGGCGGGGATCCGGGGGACGGCCGCCGATCCGGGCACGGCGTTCGCCGACCTCGGTCTGACGTCGATGGACGCCATGACCCTGTGGCACCGGCTCGGCACCCGCACCGGGCTGCGGCTGCCGACGACGCTGGTGTGGGACCACCCGACCCCGGCCGCGGTCGCGGCCCACCTGGACGCCCTGCTGTACGGGGTGACCGGGCCGGTACCTGCAGGAACAGCCGGGACCGCCGCGGGCGCAACCGTGCCGGAGGGAATCGCCGGGATCGGGCCGCGGCGTGGTCCGGAGGCCGAGCCGGTGGCGATCGTGGCGGTCGGCTGCCGCTTTCCGGGCGGTGTGAGCTCACCCGAGGACCTCTGGCGCCTGGTGGCCGAAGGCCGCGACGCCACCGCGGAGTTCCCCACCGACCGCGGCTGGGACCTCACCTCGCTGCACCACCCCGACCCCGACCGGCCCGGGACGACGTACACCCGCCGCGGCGGGTTCCTCGACGGGGTCGCGGACTTCGACCCGCTGTTCTTCGGCATGTCGCCCCGCGAGGCGCTGGCCACCGATCCCCAGCAGCGGCTGCTCCTCGAAGTCGCCGGGGAGACCTTCGAACGGGCCGGTGTCCCGGCGCCGGAGCTGCAGGGCACCGACACCGGTGTGTTCGTCGGCCTGATGCACGCCGGCGGGTACGGCGGCGGACGGCCGGCGCACGAGCTGGAGGCCCAGCTCGGCGTCGGCTCGTCGCCGAGCGTGGCGTCCGGCCGGATCTCCTACGTCCTCGGGCTGCGCGGTCCGGCGCTGACCCTGGACACGGCGTGTTCGTCCTCGCTGGTGGCGCTGGATCTGGCGGCCCGGTCGCTGCGGGCCGGGGAGTGTTCGCTGGCGCTGGCGGGCGGGGTGACGGTGCTGTCGAACCCGCGGCCGTTCGTCGTGTTCAGCCGGCTGCGCGGGCTGTCGCCGGACGGGCGCTGCAGGTCGTTCGCCGCGGGCGCGGACGGCACGGCCTGGGCCGAGGGGGTCGGTCTGGTGCTGCTGGAGCGGCTGTCGGACGCCCGTCGCAACGGCCATCCGGTGCTGGCGGTGCTGCGCGGTTCCGCCGTGAACTCGGACGGCGCGTCGAACGGCCTGACCGCCCCCAACGGCGAGGCACAGCGCGACCTGATCCGGCTGGCGCTCGCCGACGCGGGGCTGGCGGGGTCCGATGTCGACGCGGTCGAGGGGCACGGCACGGGCACCGCGCTCGGCGACCCGATCGAGGCGGGCGCCCTGCTCGCGACCTACGGGCAGCACCGAGACCCGGCCGACCCCGTGTGGCTGGGCTCGGTGAAGTCGAACCTGGGGCACACCCAGGCCGCGTCCGGGGTGGCGGGCCTGATCAAGATGATCGAGGCGATGCGCCACGACGAACTGCCCGCCTCGCTGTACGCGGAGCGGCCGTCGCCGCACGTCGACTGGTCCGGCGGTGCGGTACGGCTGCTCGACCGGGCCCGCCCGTGGCCGCGCCGCGACCGTCCGCGCCGGGCGGCGGTCTCGTCGTTCGGCATCGGCGGCACCAACGCGCACGTGATCATCGAGGAGCCGACCGAGATCGTCCCGGCGGACCGCACGGCGGCCGATGCGGACTCGGCCGCGGCGCCGCCCCGTCGGCTGCCGCCGATGCCCTGGCTGGTCGGCGGGGGTGACGAGGCCGGGATGCGGGCCCATGCCGGGAGGCTGGCGGCCGAGCTGGCCGGCGTACGGGACGACGCGGACGCGATGGACGTCGCGCTCTCGCTGGCCACGACGCGGGCCCCGCTGTCGCACCGGGCCGCCGTCCTGGCCCCGGACGCCGAAGGCCTGCTCAGGGGGGTGCGCGACCTGGCCGCCGGCGCCGACGGTCCGGCCCTGCTCCGAGGCACCGCACGCCCACGTCCGAAGGTGGCGCTCCTCTTCCCCGGCCAGGGGGCCCAGCGCCCCGGGATGGGCAGCGGGCTGCGGGCGGCCTTCCCCGCCTTCGACCGGGCGTTCACGGAGCTCTGCGAGGAGTTCACCCCGTGGCTCGACCGCCCTCTGCTGGAGGTGATCGACGAGCCGGGTCTCCTGGACCGCACCGACTACGCGCAACCCGCGCTCTTCGCCTACGCGGTCGCTCTGCACGTGCTCCTCGCCGGCTTCGGCGTACGGCCGGACCGGCTGGTCGGGCACTCGGTCGGCGAGCTGGCCGCCGCCCATGTCGCCGGGGTGTTCTCCCGGGCCGACGCGGTACGGCTGGTCGCCGCGCGTGGCCGGCTGATGGCGGCCCTGCCCCCCGGCGGCGCGATGATCGCCGTCCGGGCGTCGCCGGCCGAGGTGACGCCGCTGCTCGACGGGGTTCCCGGGCGGACCGTGACGGTCGCGGCGGTCAACGGGCCGGAGTCGGTCGTGCTCTCCGGGCCCGAGGACGCGGTGACGGCGCTGGCCGCCGCCGTCGGACGGCCGCAGCGGCGCCTGCGGGTGAGCCATGCCTTCCATTCGCCGCTGCTGGACCCGGTGCTGGCGGAGTACCGTGCGGTCGCCGAGTCGGTGACCTACCGGCGGCCGACCGTGCCGGTCGTGTCCACTCTGACCGGACGTGCGGAGACGGACGCGCTCGCCACGGCCGGGCACTGGGTGCGGCAGGCCCGTGAGACGGTCCGCTTCGCCGATGCGGTGCGCCTGCTCGCCCAGGAGGGCGTCACGGCCTTCGTCGAGGCCGGGCCGTCCCCCTCGCTCGGCGTGGCGGCCGAGGAGTGCGTCGGGCCGGACGCGGGTGCGGTGTTCGTGTCGTGCGGAGACGCCCGGACGACGGTCGAGGCGCTGGCGGCGCTGCACGTGCACGGGGTCGGGGTGGACTGGCGGTCGGTGTACGCCGACTCCGGTGCCCGACGGCGTCCGCTGCCCACCCACCCCTTCCGGCGGCAGCGCTACTGGCTGGACGCCGTCCGTACGCGGAGCGGGTCCGGCCATCCGCTGCTGGGCGAGCCGGTGCCCGATGCCGACGGGCCCGGGATCCGGCACACCGGCGTGCTCTCCCTCGACCACCATCCCTGGCTGGCCGACCATGTGATCGGCGGCCGGGTGGTGGTCCCGGCGACCGTCTTCGCCGAGCTGGCGGCCCGCGCGGACGGCTCCGCCGGGCCGGTCCGGCTGGCCGAGCTCGCGCTCCGGGCTCCGCTCGTCCTCGCTCCGGGGCAGGGGGCGCAGGTGCAGGTGGTGGCCGGGGCACCGGACGGGACGGGCGGGCGGCCGGTCACCGTCTGGGGCCGCCGGGCCGACACGAGCGAGCCATGGACCCGGCACGCCACCGCGACGACCGCCCCGGCCGAGGAACCGACCGCAGCGCAGAGCGAAGCGCTGACCGAGGAGACGCCCGGCGCCTGGCCGCCGGTGGGCGCGGAACGGATCGACGTCGACTACGAGCGCCTCGCAGCCCACGGCCATCGCTACGGGCCCGCCTTCCGCGCCGTCACCGCGCTGTGGCGCCGGGACGACGAGACCTTCGCCGAGCTGGCGCTGCCTCCCGGGGAAGCGGCGACCGCAGGGTCGTACACCCTGCACCCGGCCCTGTTCGACGCCGCCCTGCACGCCGCGCTGCTGGCCGAGGAGCCGGGCGAGCCGAAAGCGCCGGTGACGTGTTCCGGGGTGACGGTGTACGCGACCGGCGTCGCCGCCGCGCGAGCGGTCGTACGACGGCTCGGTCCGGACGAGTTCCGCGTCACCCTCAGCGACGGGGCCGGACTGCCGGTGGCGGCCGTGGAGTCCGTGGTCACCCGGACGATCCCGGCGACCCGGCCGCCGGCCGAGACGTACCGGCTCACCTGGCGGCCCGTGACCGTGCCCCCGGCCGACGGTGCGACCCCGGAGCACGAGCTGCTCGATGTGGCCGGGCTGGCCGCCGCGCTGCCCCCGTCCACGCCGGTGCCCGACCGGGTGCGGGCGCTGCTCGGCGCCGTGCTGGAGCGGGTGCGGGAGTGGACCGCCGACGCACGGCCGGGCCGGCTGCTGGTCCTCACCCGGAACGCCACCGGGGACACCCCGGACCTCGCCGAGGCCGCCGTCGCCGGGTTCGTCCGCAGCGCCGGGTCCGAACATCCGGGCCGGATCGTGCTGGTCGACGGGCAGGGCGCCGCGGCCACGACGACGGCAACGACGACGGCTCTGACGACGGCCACAACTGCGGCCGTGGCGGCGGTGCTGCGCTCCGGCGAGCCCGAACTCGCCCTGCGCGCAGGCGTCGCCATGGCTCCCCGGCTGGCCCCCGCCGATCCGCCGACCGCCGAACCCCCCGACCTCGATCCCGAGGGGACCGTCCTCGTCACCGGAGGCACCGGTGCGCTCGGCGCGAGCCTGGCCCGGTACCTGGTCACCGAACGCGGCGTCCGGCACCTGCTGCTGGCCGGCCGCGGCGGCAAGGCCCCGGACTGGGCGGACGAACTGGCCGCCGACGTACACGCGGTGGCGTGCGACGTGAGCGACCGGGCGGCCGTGGACGCGCTGGTCGCGTCCTGCCGACCGCCGCTCACCGCGGTCTTCCACCTGGCCGGGGTGGTGGACGACGGCGTGACGGCCGCCATGACGCCCGAGCGGATCGCGGCCGTGCTCGCGCCGAAGGCGGACGGGGCCTGGCATCTGCACGAGGCGACGAAGGACCTGGACCTGACCGCCTTCGTGCTCTACTCCTCGGCCGCGGGTGTGCTCGGCAGGCCGGGGCAGTCGAACTACGCCGCCGCGAACGGGTTCCTCGACGCCCTCGCCCGGTACCGGGTGGCCCGCGGCCTGCCCGCGCAGTCGCTGGCATGGGGGCCGTGGACCACGGCGGGCGCGGCCGGTATGGCGGGCCGGGTCGCGCCGGACCGGCTGCGCGAGGGCGGTGTGCTGCCCGTCGGCGAGCGGGAGGGCATCGCTCTCCTCGACGCCGCGCTGCGCCGTCCGGAACCGGTCCTGGTACCGGTACCGCTGGACCTGCGGGCCGCGGCGGGACCGGACGCACCGCCCGTCCTCGCCGACCTGCTGCCGCGCAGCCCGGCGGCGGCCGACGCGCCGCCCCCGGCCGACGCCGCCCGGGCGCCCGGTGCCTGGCGCGAGCGGCTCGCCGCCGTCGCGCCGTCCGAACGCCCCGGGCTGCTGGCCGAGTTGATCCGCGCCGAGATCGCGGCGGTGCTGGGCTTCCCGGACCCGTCCGCACTGCCCGCCGAACGCTCCTTCACCGAGATCGGCTTCGACTCCCTCTCCGCCGTGCAGGTCCGCAACCGCCTCAGCGCCTTCACCCGGGTCCGCCTGTCGCCCACCGTCGTGCTCGAGTACCCGACGCTGCCCGAGCTGACGGCCCACGTCCACGGAGTGCTGCTCGACGAGGACGCGGTGCAGGGAGCGGAGACGGAGACGGAGTCCGCCGTCGCCCATCGGCAACCCGAGCCCGAGCCCTTGCCCGTGCCACCGGGCACCACCCCCGCACAACTCCCCCACGCCCCCTACCGGTTCAGTCCCCTCTACCACCGCGTCCTGCGCGAGGAAGGGCCGAAGGAGGCGATGGCGCAGCGCTTCTTCGCCTCGTACGCCCTGCCGGTCTTCTCCGGCGCGGAGCGGGCACGGCACACCGTGCCGCCGCTGCAACTCGCGCACGGCGACGGCACCCCGCTGGTCTACCTCCCCGACTACATGGCACCGCACCTGCGCCTGCCCACGGGCCTGGCCGGGCAGTTCGACGGCGAGCGGGATCTGCAGGTGCTGGAGCATCCCGGCTTCGGCACCCGGCGGGCCGTTCCGGACAGCGTGGCCACGCTGGTGCGGGCGCACGCCGACACCGTGCGCTCACTGCCCGTCGAACGGCCGCCCGTCCTGGTCGGCTACTGCGCGGGCGGCGCGATCGCCCATGCCGTGGCGCGGCAGCTGGCGGCGGAGGGCGAGCCGCCGGCCGGGGTGGTCCTGCTCGACACCCATGCCGGGGTGCTGCGCCGTGGGGACGTGCGCGGGCAGGCGCTGATGTCCGCGGGTGCCGCGCTCGACGCCGAGGTGGTCGACCGGCTGGACGACGCCCTGCTGATCGCCGGAGGCGGGTACGTCCGGGTGATGGAGAGCTGGCGGCCCGAACCGTCCCCGGTCCCTGCCCTGTTGCTGCGCGGGAGGCCCACCGCGGAGATGCTGCGCCGCGCTCCCGACGACGACTGGCGGCCGCACTGGCCGCTGCCGCACGAGGCCGTGGACGTGCCGGGCGACCACTACTCCCTGCTGCACCAGGACGCCGGCAGCACGGCCGCGGCGATCCGTGCCTGGCTGCCCAGGTGACCACCGCCCCCGCCTCGTTCGGAAGAGGAGACACTGCATGGCTTTGCGGCACGAGGAGTACGAGCGGTACGACCTGATCGTCGTCGGTGGTGGGCCGGCCGGGTCGACCGCCGCGACGGCCGTGGCCCGGCGCGGGCACCGCGTGCTTCTGCTGGAGCGGGAGACCTTCCCCCGCTACCAGATCGGCGAGTCGCTGCTGCCCGCCACGGTCCACGGCCTGTGCCGTCTGCTGGGCGTCGCCGACGAGGTCGCGGCGGCCGGTTTCACCCTCAAGCGCGGCGGGACCCTGCGCTGGGGCCGGGATCCGGAGCCCTGGCAGTTCTCCTTCGCGACGACGCCCCGGCTGCCGGATCCCACCGCGACCGCCTTCCAGGTGGAGCGCTCCCGGTTCGACGAGATCCTGCTGCGCAACGCGGCGAGGGCGGGCGCCGACGTCCGCGAGGGCTGCCCGGTGCGCCGGGTGCTGAGCGAGGACGGTCGGGTGTCCGGTGTCGAGTACACCGGCCGGGACGGCACCCCGCGCACCGCGCACGCCCGGTTCGTCGTCGACGCGTCCGGCAACACCAGCCGGATCCACGGCCGGGTGGGCGGGGCACGGGTCTACTCGGACTTCTTCCGCAACCTCGCCGTGTTCGGCTACTACGCGGGCGGCAGCCGGCTGCCCGCGCCGAACGACGGCAACATCTTCTGCGCCGCGTTCGACGCCGGCTGGCTCTGGTACATCCCGCTGCGCCCCGACCTGACCAGCGTCGGGGCGGTGATCGCGCCGGAGCACTACGCGGCCGTGCAGGGCGACCCGCGGGCCGCGTGGCAGGACATGATCAAGGCCTGCCCCGAGGTCGACCGGCTGCTGACGGACGTACCGGTGGCGACCGAGCCGCCGTACGACCGGGTCCGGGTGCGCAAGGACTACTCCTACTGGAAGACGTCCCTGTGGATCCCGGGCATGGCGCTGGTCGGCGACGCCGCCTGCTTCGTGGACCCGGTGCTCTCCTCGGGCGTCCATCTGGCCACCTACGGTGCCCTGTTGGCGGCCCGCGCGGTGAACGCGGCCCTGGAGGGCAGGGTGCCGGAGGAGCGCGGCCTCGCCGAGTTCGAGGCCCGCTACCGCCGGGAGTACGGGGTGTTCTACGAGTTCCTCGTCGCGTTCTACGACATGGAGCGGGACGAGGACTCGTACTTCTGGTCGGCGAAGAAGATCACCCGGGTGGACGTCGACGAGGCCGCCGCCTTCGCCGAGCTGGCCGGGGGTGTGGCGTCGGGGGACACCGGAATACCCGGCGCCGGCGGGCTCGGCGTCCGGTGGAGCACCTCGGTGGCCGAACTGGAGGGCGCGGTGGGCCGGTTGGCCGCATCCGGCGACCGTACGAACCCGCTCCTGACCACCCGGGTCGTCACCGAGACCTTCCGCACCGGCAAGGACCTCCAGGAACAGGCCCTGTACGGGGCACCGTTGGACGGCCCGGCCCGGCCGCCGTCCGCGTCCGGGACGCTCGGGGTCACCGACGACGGCCTGTGCTGGCTTCCCGGGTGACACCCCCGGCAGCGGCCGGGGAGGCGGCCGCTCACGCCGCTCACCGGGCGAAGGGCCGCACCTCCGGCAGCAGGCCCGGCAGCCCGGTGTCGTTCCGGCCGCGCAGCCGGCGGTCGAAGAAGGAGGCCAGGCAGGCCCGTTCGGCGGGAATGGCGCGGGCCGGAGCGATGGTGCCGATGAGATTCACGACCGTTTCCCGGGGCAGGCCGAGCCCGCGCGCGATCTGCGGGACCATCGCCTCCTCGTCGGTGAACGTGGCGTGTTCGGCGCCGCGCAGGGTCAGGCCCTCGCGCGGGCCGCGGCTGTGCCGCCACAGGGCGTTCCAGGACGGGACCGTGCTCAGGTCGTTGCCGTCCTTGCCGATCAGCAGGAAGGGGCGGTCGAGGCCGTCGACGGCGACGGTCGAGAGGTGACCGTGGTCGCCGTCGTCCTGGACGTAGGCGACGACGCCGTCCAGGTCGGCTCCCGCCGCGATCCGCCGGTCGTCGTGCATCGCCTGGAGAGCGGTGAAACCGCCCGCCGACTGACCGAACATGCCGGTGCGGTTCCAGTCCGGGGTGCCGCGCAGTTCCCGGGGCAGTGCGCGCGGCAGTTCGTCGAGCAGGAAGCGGGTGTCGGCCACCCGCACCTCCATCGTCTTCCTCAGGAGGGCCCTGATGCGCTTCTCGTCCGGGTAGGCCTTGTCGTACTCCGCGGGCAGCACGGTGCGTTCGACCCGGCCGTCGGGGAACTGGACGGCGGCGGCGTCGTAGGTGTGGTCGAGCATCACCACGACGTAGCCGCGGGAGGCGAGGTCGTCGCAGAGGGTGGTGCCGAGGGAACGCGGGTCGCCGGCACCGGGCGAGTAGCAGACGACCGGGTACGGGCCCCGGTCCCGGTCGGCCGGGGCGCCCTCGTGCGCGTGGGTGCGGGTGGCCGCCCAGTCGACCTTGTCGGCGGGCACGCCGGCGAGGTTGTTCACAGCGGCGAAGCCGGCGGCCTCGCCGGGCAGCATCTGCGGTGCCCGGGGGTGGCCGCCGGTGTCCCGCGCCGGGTAGCGGATGCTGATCATCAGCTCCCGGTACGGCTGTGCGGTGATCCAGGGATCGGCGCGTGCGGTGTCGACGAGGCGCACGGAGACCGTGCCCACCGGATGGGGCCCGCTGGGCGTGGGCAGGGTCAGCCGCAGCCGTGCTGCCGTGCGCGGCGCGGCCGACGCGGTGCGCACGGAGACGGCGGACAGGGTGGTGGCGGCGACGGCCGACAGCAGGGCGGTGCGGCGGGTGAGCAAGGCAGGCCTCCTTGGCTGCGCAGACCGCACGGGCCGCACAGACAGCGCGGACAGCGCGGACAGCGCTGGGGCGGCGCAGACGACGCGGACGGCGTGTGTTCAGCGACGCCTCCCAGCTTTGTGGACCGGCCCGGCCGTCACCATCCGGCAGGCCGGTCCTCACCACCGGGGGTTGGCCCTACGCCCGCCCATGCCACCGGTAGGTGGCGAAGGAGCCCGCCGGTACGGTCGTCACGAAGCTCTGGCCGCCGACGGTGACCCGGACCCTGCTGTCCGTGGCGTTGCCGTTGCCGAGGACGGTGACGTATCCGCCGTCCCGGGTGCGGTAGACGACGTTGCCGACGCCGTGATCCGTGGCGCTGGACTCCAGTCGGACGTCACCGGGCGCGAGGTACTTCGCGAACTGCCCGAGCCCGTACAGCTCGTCGCGGACCGTGAACTTCCTCGTCCCCGTGTCGACGGTCACCAGCCGGTCCTTCCACTTGGTGGTGGCCGCGACCTGGTCCCAGTCGATGTTGTTGTCCCGGGCCGGTGTCCAGTGCAGGGTGCCGCCGTCCTGGTCGGTGGTCTGGGCCCACAGGATGTAGGAACCGGCGTCCAGGCGGAAGTCGTTCAGGACGGTCGCGGGCGACAGGTCGCTGGTCTCCGTGAGCTGGACGGGCTTGCCGAACTCCTCGAACGCGTCGCGCATGACGGTCGGGTCACCCCAGTAGGGGTGGAAGGCGATGGCGTCGGCCGCCTTGCGGACCTGTGCGCCCGTCACGGAGCCGTCCGGGGCGTCCTGGAAGATGCGGTGGTAGTTCTTGGTCGCCGTGCTGTTCGGGTCGCGCCAGTCCCAGAAGTTGAAGTCGTGCACGTAGAGCTGGGTGTCCAGGTGGGCGGTGTGCATCTCCCGTTTGATGGCGAGGGCCAGCTTCTGCTGCTGCGCGATGCTGATGTCCATCGCCGGATAGACGACGTCCATGCCGGGCTCGTTCAGCAGGGTGAGCGCGTCGACGTGGATGCCGTGCCTGGCGTACGCCTGGACGAACTTGACGTAGTAGCGGGCGACCACCTCGATGCAGTCGTCCCGCAACTTGCCGACCTGGTAGTAGTCCGTGCTGCTGCCGGGCTTGAGGGCGACCTCGCCGAGGAAGCGGTTGTTCGTCTTCATCCAGGCCGGGGCGCTCCACGCCGACGCGAAGAAGGTGGCGTGCGGGTTGTAGCGCTGGATGAGCTTGATGGTGTCGATGATGTGCAGGTCGATGTCCCGCTGCACGGAGAAGTGCTTGAGGCCGAAGTCCTCGGTGACACCGGCGGGCAGGTCGTCCTCCGACCAGAACGGCAGGTGCTCGATGAGGTCGGGGCTGCCGATCGTCAGCCGGAACCGGTCGAGTCCGGCGCCGTGTTCGGGGTCGACGAGCAGCCGGACGGCCGCCGCACGCTCGGCGGGGGTGAGCTTCCACAGGTTGGAGACGCTGGTCTCGTCCAGGGAGAAGCCGATGCCGGTGTACTTCTGCCGGAGGGCGGCCGGGTCGGCGACCACGGTGGCGTCGACGGCACCGCCCTGGTCCGCGCCCGTCCTGACGATCGGCAGGGGCTGCCACGCCTGCGTGCCGCCGGTGGAGTAGGTGCCGGTGACGACCTGGCCGTGCCCGGCGCTCCCGTTCGCTGCCGGGCCGGTCCGTGCGGACGGACTCGCGCCGATGAGTGGCAGTGCCATGACAGTGACGGCCGCGATCGCGGTGATCGTACGTCTCACAGCAACTCCTGGACTCTGTGGGGGTGTCGGGGGTCGTGCCGTGCCGAACCGAGATCCAAGCAATATCCGTGATGTTAAGTCAAGGTGTGAAGAAAGGGTTTCGCGAAGGGTGGTGCCGCGTGCGGGCGACGTGGAACCCGCCGCCCGCATCCGGTTCCCGCCGTCGCTACGGTCGTCCGGCGACCCGCATCGGGAGCCGGGCGGGGCTGAGCGTGGCGCGCCGTGGTGCCGGCTCGACCGGGCCCCGGAACTCCGGGGCCAGGGTCCAGCGGGCCGCGATCGTGGCCAGCGCCAGGGTCGCCTCGGTCATCCCGAACGTGTCGCCGATGCATTTGTGGACACCGCCGCCGAACGGCACGAACGCGCCCTTCGACACGGATGCGGCCCGCTCCGGCAGCCAACGGTCCGGGTCGAACCGGTCGGGGTCGGCGAACACTCCGGGGTCGTGGTGGAGCAGGTAGGGGCTGTAGGCGAGGCCGGTGCCCGCCGGCAGCAGGTGCGGGCCCAGTGCCACCTCCGCCGTGGTGACCCGGGTGAAGATCCAGCCGGGCGGGTACATCCGCAGCGCCTCGGTGATCACCCGGCGGGTCTCCGGGAGCGAGCCGATGTCCGTCCAGTCGGCGGAGCGGCCGCCGAGCACCGAGTCCACCTCGGTCCACAGCCGTTCGGCGGCCTCGGGGTGGGCGCCGAGCAGGTACAGCGACCAGGAGAGGGCGGCGGCCGTCGTCTCGATCCCGGCCAGGAACAGGGTGATCACCTGGTCGTGGATCTCCTGCGGGCTCAGGCGCTCGCCGTCGTCGTCATCGCCGGCGGCCAGGAGCATCGACAGCAGGTCCCCGTGGTCCTCGCCGGACGCCCGGTACGCCTCGATGATCTCGTCCACGGAGGAGTGCAGCAGGCGCACGGCCCGCTCGTACCGGAGGTTGCCCGGGGTGGGCAGCCGGCCGAGTGCTCCGCTGGGTGCCATCATGCGGAGGAACAGCCCGTGCAGGTAGACGGAGAGGGCTGCCACGACCCGCGCGGCCGCCGGTCCGGCGACGTCGGCGGCGAACATGGTGCGGGCCGCCGTACGCGAGGTGATGTCGTACGCCGCGGCCGCGACGTCGATCACCGAACCCTCCTCCCACTCCCCCAGCACCGCGTCGATCATGGAGTTCATGACCTTGGCGTAGGCCTGGACCCGGGCCCGGCCGAACGCGGGCTGCATCAGCCGGCGTTGCCGCCGGTGCGTCTCGAACCGGCTGGTCAGCAGGGAGTCCCCGGTGAGTTCCCGTACCTTGTCGAACAGGGCGCCGCCCTTGTCGAAGGTGCGGCTGTCGGTGAGCACCTGGCGGGTCAGCCCGGCGTCGGTGATGACCACCATCGGCAGCGCGCCGATGTCCACCCGGACCAGTTCGCCGACCTGTTCCAGCGAGCGCAGGAAGTGCAGCGGGCGGCGGAAGAGCGGTACGGCGTGCCCGAGCACCGGCAGCCGTCCGGGTGCGACCGGCACCGGACGGAACCCGGCCGACGTCTGGTCACGTGTGTCGAGTGGCTGTGTCATGTCGATCACGCCCACCAGGAGTCGATGCAGGCCAGGGCCGGCAGGTCGGTACGGTCGGCGCCGGGGCCGGGGGTGGCGGTGACCGTCCAGCCGGGGCGGGCCGGGTCGGTCACGGCCGCGTCGTCCGGGTTGGTGGGGTCGGTGTAGCGCGGGGAGCGGCCGCTGTAGTCGAGGTAGCCGCGGATCCACTGGCCCAACCCCTGTGCGTAGCGGGCGAGTTCGGGACGGCCGGTGGCCACCGTCTCGTCCCGCAGCGCCAGGAATTTCGTCATCGCACGGTCCCGCATCGCCCCGGCGAGCGTGACGGCCTCCGCCTCCGGCAGGGCGTACTGGGCCGCCAGTACCGACACCAGGTTCTGCACCACCGGGAAGTTCCGCTCGGCGGCGCGGGCGACCTCCTTGTCGTAGGAGGTCAGGTCGTTGTCCCAGCCGATGAGGACCGAGGTCATCTCGCGCAGGGTGCGGGCCCGGCGGCCGGCCCAGTCGGCGGCGGGCACCTCGTAGCCGCAGGCGATGTCGGTGAAGACGACGCAGGGGTGGACCCCGGACTGCTTCAGCCACATGGCCACGTAGTCGTCGAGGGAGGGGATCCGCCCCTCCGCACGGTTGACGGCCTCCCAGAGCAGCCCGTCGAAGTACTCGACGTTGGCCTGCACCCAGCGTTCGGTCTGGACGTCGGTGGCCCGCTCACCGACGTCCAGCCGCAGGTCGCGCAAGGCGTGCGCCCACGGGTTGTCGGGCAGCAGCGGGGCCCGCGGGTCCTCCATGATCCTGGCCAGCCGGGCCAGCAGCGGGATGTACTCCTCGGGCGGGGTGGCACCCGGCTTCTCGTCGCTGTGCACGTCGTCGAACGACTGGAGCCACATCACCTCCTTGCCGGGGAGCACCAGCAGGTCCGGGTCGGCGTCCGGTAAGGAGCGTCCGGGGAAGGCCGGGAAGTGCGAGCGGGCGAAGTAGTCGCGCTGGGCGGGGCTTTCGAAGAGCTCGAACTTGTCGAGCCACTCCACGACCGTGCGTTCGGCGGCCGCGGCGTGGGGGGATTCCGCGGAAGGTATCGGACAGTAGAACGGCGGCACGGCAATCATGGGAATTCCACTCGCTTTCCGAGGTGGCACACCTACGATCGGCGGTGATCGACTGCGATCGGCGGTGATCGGCGGTGATCGACAAACCTCGAAAGGCTACGACGCCGTCGCCGCGGTCGCCGTGCCGGTCGGAGTCAATTGCCTTGCTGGCAGCCCGAGTTGGCACAGAAGGGCAACCGGGGCCCGACCGCACCCGGGTCGATTCGTCCAAGCCCCGTCGATCTTTGTCCATGGACGAGGCCGCCGCCGGCGGTGAGGCTCGGTCCATGGGTGGATTCGGAACGCGCCGGACGCCGAGCGGCCTGATCGTGCTGGCGCTCGGCGGGTTCGGCATCGGGCTCACCGAGTTCCTGGTCGCCGGGCTGCTGCCGCAGGTGGCGTCGGACTTCGCGGTGTCCGAGGCGACCGCGGGCCGGGTTCGCAGCCGTCCCCGGCATGATCACCAGGGTGACCGACGCCGCCCACGGAGGGGCGCTGGCAGCGAGCGCCAACGTGTCCGCGTCCAACGTCGGCAACGCCCTCGGCGCCTGGCTCGGCGGCCTGGCCATCACCGCGGGCCTCGGCTACACGGCACCGCTCTACACCGGCGCCGCGCTCGCGCTGGCCGCCCTGGCCGTCATGCTCGTGGCCGTACGCAAGGGTGCCGTACGGCAGGGCGCCCTGCGGCAGGGCAGGTCCTCGGGGCGAGAGCGAACCGTCAGGCGCCCAGTCGGTTGATGTCCTTGCTGTACAGCACCCTGCTCGCGGTCACGCCCGGGCGGGTCAGCGCCAGCATGGCGCGGCCGAGGTGCTCGGTGGTCGTGGTGTGGGCGGGGACGAGGCGGTGCAGCAGGGGGTAGCACCAGGAGGTGAGGGTGTACATGACGCGGTAGGAGCGGGTCCGGGAGACCGCTCCGTGACGGGGCTGGATGTAGCCGGGGCGGAACATGTACGCGTTCATCGGCAGGGCGAGCAGGGCGTTCTCGGTACGGCCCTTCACCCGCGCCCACATGGTGCGGCTCTGTTCGGTGCTGTCGGTGCCCTCGCCGGAGACGTAGGTGAAGGTCGGTCCGGGACTGGCGGCGAGCACCGCGTGGGCGGCGGCGAGCGTGAAGTCGTGGGTCACGCGGGTGTATTCGGCCTCGCTCATGCCTGCGGAGGAGACGCCGAGGCAGTAGAAGCAGGCGTCCAGGCCGGTCAGCCGGTCGGCGATGGCGGACAGGTCGGTGAAGTCGTCGTGGAGGATCTCGGTCAGCTTCGGGTGGGTGATGCCGAGCGGGCGGCGGCCCACCACCAGGACACTGCCGACCGTGGGGTCGAGGAGGCAGGCGCGCAGGACGCCCTGTCCGACCATGCCGGACGCACCGAACACGACGACGTTCACGAGGATCTCCGTTGCTGGGAGGGGGCCTCCGGTGCGGGACCGGACGTCCACCAGGTGGGGGCGCAGGCCACGGCCGCGTCGACCAGGTCGTCCTTGGTGACGGACGGGTCGCCGAGCCAGGCCTTGATGGCCCCGGCGAACCCGTGGGCCATGAACTGGGCGATGACCCGCCGGTCGGCGCCGCGGACGCCGGCCGGCTCGGTACGGGCCAGGAACGCCAGGGTGTACTCGCCGAAGTGCCGTACGAGTGCCTCGTAGACACCGCTGTCCGCGGGGTCGGCCAGGGAGTTGCGGTAGACGTCCGTGAACCGTTCGACGTGGTCGGCGACCCCGGCGGTGGCGAGCCGGAGCAGTTCCCGGGCGGAGTGTCCGCCCTGGGCCCGGAGCTCGTCCTCCCTGCGGTGGGCACGTTCCAGGTCGTCGAGGAGGACCTGGATGAGCGGGTCCAGCGGGGTGCTGTAGCGGTTGTAGAAGGTCGCCCGGGTGACGCCGGCCCGGTCGGCGAGCTCGGCGACGGTGATCTGGGAGACGGGACGCTCCGAGGCCAGCTCCACGACGGCCTGCTCGAAGGCGCGGACCGTTCGGGTGATGCGCGGATCGATCCGGTCGTTCAGAGCACTGCCCTCCTGGACCTCCTGCGCGAGGCCGTTGCGTGACCCTACCGGCAGTGCTTTTATACCCCCATCAAATAGACACCTGTCAAATAGATGGGTGCGGCACAGCAGGAGGAACCCCTCATGGCCGCCCACACCTCAGTCTCCCCGCAGGAGGCCGCCGACCGGCTGGCCATCCGCGAGCTGGTCGACGCCTACGCCCACTGCGCGGACCGGCGGCACGCCAAGGGCCAGATGAGTCTGTTCACGGAGGACACGCGCTTCCTGGTGTTCATGGACGCCACGGCGGCGCAGCCGACGCAGGAACTGCACGGCCGCGACTCCCTCGCCCCCGTCTTCGACAACCTCAACACGTACCGGACGACGACCCACTTCAACGGCCAGAGCACCGTCTCCCTGGACGGGGACCGCGCGACCGGGGAGAGCTACTGCCTGGCCCACCACCTCTCGGTGGCGGACGACGGCCGGCGCACCCTGATGATCGCGTCGATCCGCTACCTCGACGAGTTCGTGAAGCAGGACGGGGAGTGGCTGTTCGCCGAGCGCCGTCTGCTGGTCGACTGGACGGAGACCCGCCCCTCGACGCCCTGACCGGCACCGGAAGGCGGGGCGGGCAGCTCGGGGCGCAGCGTTTCCGGGAGATTTCCGGGGGCTATGAGTGCCCGAAACGATGGTCACGACTTGGGTCCGACCGCTTGTGTGCTTGTGCGGCGCGGCGGATCATTGGCCGAATTCCGCCCCTCACCCGAGCATGCAGGAGTTCCTGGTGACCGCTGGCCCCATCGCATCCGAGCCGGTCGACGCCCCGGCCGCTGCGCAGGAGGAACGGCAGAAGCTGCGCAAGCACTTCGGCCGTTTCGACATCCTGTTCTTCCTGCTGTGCACCATCGTCGGGGTGGACACCATCGGAGCCGTGGCGTCGTCCGGCGCCGAGGCGTTCACCTGGCTGATCGTGCTGGCCGTGGTGTTCTTCGTGCCCTCCGCGCTGCTGATCGCCGAGCTCGGAGCCGCCTTCCCCGACGAGGGCGGCCCCTACATCTGGACGAGCCGGGCCTTCGGGCGGCTGGCCGGCGCCGTCAACAACTTCCTGTACTGGATCACCAACCCGGTGTGGCTGGGCGGCACCCTCGCCGTCTCCGCCGTCACCGCGTACACCACCTTCTTCAACGACGGGAAGGACCTGAGCACCCCCGCCTTCTACGTCTTCACCCTCGTCTTCGTGTGGGTGGGCGTGCTCGCCGCGATCCTCTCCTTCGACGTCGGCAAGTGGATCCCGACCATCGGTGCCTGGAGCCGGTTCGTGCTGCTGGGCCTGTTCACCGTCACGGTCGTGGTGTACGGGATCCAGCACGGGCTGCACGGTTTCGGCATCGGCGATTTCTCGCCGACCTACGCGGGGTTCGTCGGCCTGGTGCCGGTCCTGATGTTCAACTACGTCGGTTTCGAGCTGCCCAACACGGCCGGCGACGAGATGACGAACGCGCAGAAGGACGTCCCCTACGGCATCTTCCGCAGCGCCGTCCTCTCCGTTCTCCTCTACGCGCTGCCGATCCTGGGCATCCTGCTGGTCCTGCCGGTCAAGGCGATCACCGGCCTCGGCGGCTTCGTCGACGCGATCCGGCAGGTGTTCACGGTGTACGGCGGCCACGTCGCCGCCGACGGCACGCCCACGCTCAGCGGGTTCGGCACCGTGCTCGGCGATCTGGCCGCGATCATGTTCATACTCACGGTGCTGTCCTCGGGCGTCACCTGGATCATGGGCTCGGACCGGGCCCTGGCCGTCTCCGGTTACGACGGCGCGGCGCCCCGCTTCCTCGGCGTGATCTCCAGCCGGTTCGGCACCCCGGTGCGGGTGAACATCCTCAGCGGCCTGGTCTCCACCGGCGTCCTGATCCTGGCCCACCAGCTGACCAACGGCAGCGCGGCCAAGCTCTTCGGCGCGGTCCTCGGGCTCGCCGTGTCGACGACCCTCGTCAGCTACCTGGGCATCTTCCCGGCGCTCCCGTTCCTGCGCCGCAAGTACCCGGACACGCCCCGCCCGTACCGGGCCCCGTTCCCCTGGGTCATCAGCACCGTCCTCACCCTGCTCATCCTCTTCGCCAGCGTGCAGCTGGTCGCGCCCGGCGCCGGCGACCACTGGTTCGGCGCCGACTACGCGCCGGACGGCTGGACCCACGCCGAGCGCGGGAAGTACCTGCTGACGGAGCTGGTGCCGCTCGTCGGGTTCATGCTCCTCGGTGTCCTGTTCTGGGCGCTGGGGCGGCCGACCCGGGCGGCGGCCCGCGTGAAGTAGGCACGGCGGCCGACCGGGCCCGCCGTGCGCCCCGGCGTCCGCACGCCGGTCACAGCGGGTCGGTCCAGCTCGCGTCCGAGCGGGCCAGGGTGAACGCGGTCAGCGTGCAGCCGGCGAGGAGCAGGGTGGCGAGCAGCAGCGGCAGGGACGGGTCGCTGTGGCGGACGGCGAAGGCGCCGGCGAGGGCCCCGGCGAACATCGCCAGGACCGAGAGGGCGCGGCGGCCCGTCCTGCCGCCCCGGCCGCCGGCGGCCCTGCTGTCGGCGGCGATGCCGGTGATGGTCAGGGTCAGGACGGTCGTGGTCAGGTCGGGTACGGCGAGGGCGCGGGCCGTCGCGTTCTGGATGCCCAGCGCGAGACCGAGGAGTGCGATCAGCGGGTAGCGGGCCCCGGCCGCGTCCAACGGGGCGTCGTAGCGGGCGACGACGTAGGCCGCCAGGACCAGGGCCGTCTCCAGGACGAGCGCCAGGTGCAGGACGCGGCCGCGGTGGGCCCGGCGGGCGTGGGCGATGCGGCCGCCCACCAGGGCGCCGGCCCCGAAGGCGGCGAGCGCGGCCAGCGAGGCGACCAGGGAGAAGCCGGCGGCGCCCGCGATGGCGAAGCCGGAGAAGACGACGTTGCCGGTCATGTTGGCGACGAAGACGTGGCCGAGCACCAGGTAGCTGAAGGCGTCCACGAGGCCGGTGACCACGGTGAGGGCGAGCAGTACCGGGGGCAGCGGGCCGTGCCGGTCGGCCGGGTCGGGCAGCACGGTGGCCCGGGCGTCACGCACTACGGGCCGGACCGCATCCTTGATCGACATGGTGGTCCATTCGGATCGGGAACGGGGGCGCGCCGCGTTCGGTGCGTCCCTTCAAGCCTCCGGCCGATCCGGTCCCGCTGTCCAACATATGGATTCGCATGCAGCGATCGGTCATGCAGATCGGTGGGTGGCGTGCCGGTCGAGCACGTCGAGGAAGGCGGCGCCGGCCGGTGCCAGCCGGGTGCCGTCGTAGACCACGCAGATGTCGTGCACGGCCTCGTCGTCCGTCAGGCGCAGCATGCGGGCGCCGCGGGGCAGGTCGTCGGCGGTGTCGAGGCCCAGCAGGGAGCCGGGGCCGACGACGGTGGAGCGGGGGACGACGGTGACGCCCACCCCGCGCACGGCGAGCCGGATCATGTCGTGGATCTGACCGACCTCGAAGTGCCGGCCCGCCTCGGCTCCCGCGCGGGCGAAGGCCGCCTCGACCTGCCGGCGCAGGCCGCTGCCGCGGGAGAACTGGATCAGCGGGTGGCTGTCCGGCAGTTCGGCGAGGTCGATGGCCTCGCGGTCGGCGAGGGCGTGCTCGCGGGGTACGACGGCGACCAGCGGGGCGCTGCCCAGCATGCGGCGGTCCAGTCCCTCCGGCACCTGCCCGGGGCCGAGGCCGACCACGGCGAGGTCGAGGGTGCCGGCCAGGACCTCGGCGGCCATCCGCGAGCTGGGCGCGTTCGACACGCGCAGGTCGATGCCGGGGTAGCGGGCGCGGTACTCGGCCGCCACCTCCACCATGTCGAAGGACACGGCCATCGTCTGCACCAGGCCCAGCCTCAGCCGGCCCCGGTGCAGCCCGGCCAGCGCGTCGAGGGCGGCCTGGGCGTTGTCGACGTCGGCCAGGATGCGGCGGGCCAGCGGTTCCAGCAGCTCGCCTGCGGCGGTGAGCCGTACCGACCGGCTCGTGCGGTTGAACAGCGGGGCGCCGACGTCCTTCTCCAGCCGGGCGATCTGCTGGCTCAGCGCCGACTGCGCCACATGGCAACGGGCGGCGGCCTGGGTGAAGTTGCGGGTGTCCGCGACGGCCAGGAAGTACTTCAGATGCCGCAGCTCCATGGCATCAATCTCTCCCGCCGATGCTGCGCCGTCAATCGATGCGCCCGGCAGATCCTTCCCGGGGAGTGCGCCACCCGGGCGCGCCCGGGTGGCTGCCCGTTCGGGCAAAGGCCGAGCTGGGACGGCCTCCTCGCTTGCGGCGGTTCGGTTCCGGCGCGTAAGAAAGCCGCGTAGGAAAGCCAGGAAGGCAACGCCCGGCCCGGCCGACGGCCCGGTCCTCGTCTCGATCGTCTACCGCGTCTCCCCCGACGACCGGGCGGCCTTCGCCGGGGCGATGGAGAACGTGGCCCGCTCCCGGCGCCGTACCGGGGCGCTCACCTGGGGCCTGTACGAGGACGGCAACGAGCCCGGCCGGTTCATCGAGAACTACCTCGTCGGGTCGTGGGCGGAGCATCTCGCCCAGCACCACACCCGGCAGACGGTGACCGACCAGCGCTTCGAGGAGTTGGCCCGCTCGTTCCTGCTGCCCGGCACCGCGCCCGAGGCCACGCGCGCCTTCGACGCCGCAGTCGCCGCAGTCACCGCAGTCGCCGCAGTCGCCGCGGGAAGGGGTCGCAGACCGCCCGCGCCGCCTCCGCCGGCTCCGGACGCCTCCCCCGCGTCCGGAGCCGGGCAGGACGGGTAGCCGAAGATCATTGCGCGTACGCTCGTGCACATGGTTCAGCATCGAATGGTCGACGTGAACGGGATCCGGCTGCACATCGCCGAGGAGGGTTCCGGCCCGCTCGTCGTGCTGCTGCACGGCTTCCCCGAGTCCTGGCACTCCTGGCAGCACCAGTTCGGCCCGCTGGCCGCGGCCGGCTTCCGTGTGGTCGCCCCCGACCAGCGCGGGTACGGAAGCAGCGACCATCCGGCGGACGTCGAGGCGTACAGCATCTTCCACCTGGTCGGCGATGTCGTCGGGCTGATCCGGGAGCTGGGCGAGGAGCGGGCGTTCGTCGTCGGGCACGACTGGGGCGCGCCGGTGGCCTGGCACACCGCGCTGCTCCGGCCGGACCTGGTGCGCGGCGTCGCCGGGCTGAGCGTGCCGCCGCCGTTCCGGGGGGCGAATCCTCCGCTGAAGACCATGGACGAGAGGTTCGGCGGCCGCTTCTACTGGAACTACTTCGACCGCCCGGGTGTCGCCGACGCCGAGTTCGACCGCGACCCGCGCACCACGCTGCGCAAGTTCTTCACCATGGCGTCCGGGGAGGGCGCCGGCTCCGGTGAGGTCCGGCAGCCGCTGGTCGACCCCGAGCGCGGCTGGCTCGCGGCCATGCCGGATCCCGAGACCCTGCCGCAGTGGTTCACCGAGGCGGACCTCGACGCGCTGACCGAGAGCTTCTCGCACGGCTTCACCGGCGCCCTCAACTGGTACCGCAACCTCGATCGCAACTGGGAACTGACCGCCCCCTGGCAGGGCGCGGTGGTCACCCCGCCCGCGCTGTACGTCTACGGGGACCGCGACCTGGTCCCGGCCTTCCCCGGCACGCCCGAACTCATCGAGCACCTCCCCGCCCTGATGCCGAACCTGGTGCGCGAGCCGCTCAAGCTGGCGGGCTGCGGGCACTGGACCCAGCAGGAGCGGCCGGACGAGGTGAACGCGGCGCTGCTCGACTTCCTCAAGTCCCTTTCCTGAGAGCACCGTTCAGGGCACCCGTCCGGGCCGCCCGCGGCAGCCTCTACGATCGTCCGGTGAACGCGTGGAACAAGGCCCTGACCGCGGCGGGCATCACCGACCCGGAACTGCGCCGGGACTACGGCACCCAGCGGCGGGGGGTGCGCCGGTACCGGCGCAGCGCCTACCTGGCCTGCCGGGTGCTGCTGCCGCCTGCCGTACTGCCCCATGTGGTGGCCGCGACGGCCGTGATGCACCACGGGGACGTTCTCCTGGACAGCGGCCCGAAGCCGGAGCGGGCGGTGGCCTGGGCCGCCTGGGAGCGGCGGGTGCGCACCGCGCTGGAGACCGGCACCAGTGACGATCCGCTGATCCGCACCCTGCTGCACACCGTCGCCTCCTTCCCTCGGCACCGGGAGGTCGTGGAGTCGTATCTGGCCACCGCCGCCGCCGAGTTGGCGTTCGACGGCTTCGCGACGGAGGCCGACTACCAGGCCTATGTGGACGCCTACTCGCTGCCCGCCTTCCTGCCGATCGCCGGGTTGCTGGGGCCCGAGAGCGACCCGGGCGGGCGGTTCCGGGCGGGTTGCCGCACGCTCATCGACGGCAGCCAGCGGCTGGACTTCGTCAACGACCTGGCCGAGGACCTGCGGGAGGGACACCTGGGGATCCCGGCGGAGACGCTGAAGCGCTTCTCGGTCACGGTGGAGGACCTCGAAGCGGGCCGGGCCTCCACCGGGCTGCGCTCCCTCGTGGAGCACGAGGTCGAGACGGCCCGGACCGATCTGCGGGCGGGACGGGAGGTGCTGACGCTGATGCCGGCGCCCCACCGGCCGATGGTGAGCGCCCTCGTCGAGATCGAGCTGATGACCGCCGAGGCGGTACTGGCCCGCGGTACGGGCGTGCTGCGGGGTTCGGCGTCCCCCTCCCCGGCGGGCACCCTGAAGCTGTTGCTGGGTGCCCGCCGGGCGGCGGTGCGCGCTCGACGGTAGGACGGTGCGCGCTCAGCGGTAGCAGGTGGTGACGCCGGGGTGCCAGCGGCAGGCGATCGCGGCGAAGCCGCCGTTGGCGACGACGTCGACGCTCAACTCGTCGCCGCCGCGCAGCACTTGCCGGTCCTGGACCAGACCGTCGGCACCGTCCCGGACCGTCTCCACCAGCCAGCGACCCCGGCCGATGGTCAGCGGCACGGTGGCGGTGCGGGCGGCACCGGCGTAGACCCCGCCGAGGAACCAGCGGTCCCCGCTGCGGCGGGCGAGCACGGCTTCCTGTCCGGGGCTGCCGGCCAGCAGCCGGGTGTCGCCCCAGGCGGCGGGCTCCTGGTCCATGAAGTCACGGGCGAGGGGCCGTTGGTCGTACGACTCGGGGGTACCCGCGAACATCTGGAGCCCCGACTCGTAGACGACGGTGAGTCCGACCTCGGCCGCGTCGGAGTTCGGGCGCAGCCCGACGCGCTGGAAACCGCCGGGGGTGAAGTCCATCGAACCGATCACGTTGCGGGTGAAGGGCAGGGTGGTGAGGTGGGCGGCGGTGTTGGTGCGCTTCTCCTCGCCGCCGACGGCCTCCATGGTCATCACCTGGGGCCAGGTGCGCTGGATGCCCTTGGGCACGGTGGCGCCGTGGAAGTCGACCATGAGGTGGTGCTGGGCGGTCTCCGCGAGGATGGTGTCGTACCACTGGAACATCGACTGCGCCTCGGAGTTCATGAAGTCGATCTTGACTCCCTTGACGCCCCAGCGCTCCAACGCCGGCAGCCACTGGGCGCGTTCCTCGGGGGTGTCGAGGTCGCGCTGGTGGATCCAGACGATGATCCCGACGCCCTTGGCCCTTGCGTAGTCGACGAGTTCGGGCATCCAGCTGTCGGTCTGCCAGTCGGGGTCGGTGACGTCCCACTCGTCCTTCTTGAAGTACCAGCCGGAGTCGACGGCCTCGTAGGGCCAGTGGTGCGCCGCCGCGTAGTCCACGTAGGCCTTCTGCGCGTCGAGGCTCTGCCCCGCGGTGCGGCCGCCGGCCAGCCAGGTCCACAGCACGGTGCCGGGGCGGATCCAGGAGGTGTCGGCGACCTCGGAGGCCGGGGCGAGGTCGTCGGTGAAGGTGGACCCGGTGACGGTGGCGAGGTCGCCGGTGATCATGGCCCGCCAGGGGGTGGTGAGGGGCCCGGCGGTGTGGACCTGGCTGTCGGCGAGCCTGACGCGGTACGTGCCGGTGCCCTGGGTGTGGGCGAGCCGGGCGCCCGAGTAGGTGCCGGTGAGGTCGGACTCGGCGAGCAGGGTGTAGCCGCCGTCGGTGGCGAACAGGGCCTGGTCCGAGTACTCGCCGGTCGGGGCGGTCGCGGCGGTGTACTGGTTGAACTGGCCCTCGTTGTCGACCCGGTAGGTGCTGAGCCAGGCGCCCGCGTCCGCCGGCAGGTTGAACGCGGAGCTCTCGCCGAGGACGTCGCCGTACCCGGCGGGCAGCACGTACCGGTAGGCGATGCCGTCGGCGGCGGCGCGGACGACGAGGTCGAGGCGGGCGCCCGCGGCGGTGGCGAAGGACAGCCGGGTCTCGTTCATCCGCACCCTGCGGTCCAGGCGCTTGCCGGACTTCGCCCGGTAACGCTCCTCGACCGTACGGTCCTTGCGATGCAGGAACCGTAACCCCTGGGAGAGATCGGCCTGTTGGGTGACGATGCCGACGGGTGACGGCTCGATGACCGTACGGCCGTCGCGGGAGACCGTGAGGCTGAGGGTGCCGGCGGTGTCGTCGAGGGCTATCCGGGCGCGGGGGGCGTGCGCCGCCTCGGACACGGTCCAGGCGTGCGGCGGCTGCAACTGCTGCTCGACCCGTGCGGATGCGGAAGCGGTCGCGGTCGTGAGGAGGGTGGCCGCCAGCCCGGTACAGAGCGCGGCGGCCATGGTTCTGGTGGTGAGGGGAACGGCCATGAGGAGCCTGCCTTCCGGTCGGTGGTTACGGCAGTCCCCACGCCCCGCCCGGTTCGCTGACGGCGACGGGGGCGATGACGAGGTCGGGGCGGGGGCCGGAGTGGACGAGGACCTCGCGGCCGCGGGGCAGGTCGATGGCGAGGGTGCCGTCCCCGAGGTCGTGGGTGTGGGCCGGGGTGCCGTCGTCGAGCAGGACGGTGAGGGGGCCGGTCAGGCCGTGCCGGAGTTTCAGCGGCTCGCCGGCGAGGCTGCGGATCCGGATGAACCGGGTGCTGCCCGCCTTGCGCACCGCGCTGACCAGGAAGGCGCCCTGGGTGCGGAAGTCGTGCAGGGTGAGGTCCGCCCAGGCGGTCGGGACGGCCGGGAAGACCCGGATGATCCCGCCCCAGCTCTGGCAGAACATGTCGTGCAGGGACTGCGAGGCGGACAGCGGGGTCTCGATGACCGGACCGGCCTCCGTGTAGTGGGTGTTGGCCCGGCACGGGTAGCGGGTCGTGGGGTCGAAGAACTTCCGCAGGTAGCCGATCGCGGTGTCGCCGTCGCCGGTCATCGCGTACATCGAGGCGGCCCCGGTGTAGCTGTAGCCGCGGTGGGCGCCGGTCAGCGCGTGCCAACGCACGACGGACCTCGTGATCAGGTCGCGGTTCTCGGGCTGGTCCCAGTTGACGAGGTACAGCGGGTACACCATCAGCAGGTGCGAGTAGTGGCGGTGGGACTGCGCGTACGGGGTGTCGGCGCCGATCATGAAGCCGTTGTCGTCGACCGGGTACGGGGTGAGCCGGGCCAGGATCTCCTGCCAGCGCGGCTTCAGCTCGTCGTCGATGCCGAGCAGTTCGGCGGAGTCGAGAAGGGTCTGGCAGCCCCAGCGGATCAGGGCGAGGTCGTAGTTGGTGTCCTGCGGCGGGACGACCGGGTACTCGGGCGAAAGCGTGCTCGGGAGGTGCAGTTTGCCGTCGCTGCCCGGGGTGAGGAAGTGCCAGTAGTAGGTGATCGTGCGGCGCAGCAGCGGGTAGATCGTGTCGCGGAGGAGGGACTTGTCCATGGAGTGGCGGTAGGAGAGCCACACGTTGTGCAGGGCCCAGGTGAGGTCGCCGGTCTCGGCGCCGGTTCCCGGCCGGCCCACCTCACGGTTGGCGAACATGTCGGAGCTGCGGCCGATGCCGGAGCTGTCCGAGCGGTATGCGGCGGGCACGTTGGCGGTGAGCTGTTCCTGGCTCTGGCGCAGGGTGGTGGCGAGGGAGTCCAGTTCCGGGTGGTTGAAGGCGTGGATCAGCCAGTACTCCAGTTGGACGTTGAGGTTCCACCAGACCGCCGGCCAGGGGGTGGGTTCCAGCCAGGGGCCGGGGGTCGCCATGACCGGGCCGTCGGCGCGGCTGGCGGAGGCGACCTTGTAGAGCTGGATCCAGTGGAAGCTCTGGAGACGCTGGTCGGGGAAGGAGACGAAGCTCTTGCGGTAGAAGGCGTGCCACCAGTGGGTGTGGCGTCGTCTGAGGGTGCTGTATGACATAGCACTCTGCAGACGACGCCGGGAATCGGCCTCCGCGGCGCTGTCCGAGGGGAAGCTGTGCCCGACGCTCAGCAGCAGTTCGTCGCCGGTACGGCGGTAGGAGGTGGCCGTCTGACCGCCGCCGGTCAGAGGCTGCAGGACCTGCTCGGTGCCGTCGGCCGTGGTCCGGGTGGTCCAGGGCGGGTTGGCGGTGTAGCCGGCGGGCGGCGACTCCTGGATCTTGCGGGGGCTGATCGCCTCCTCGGGGTGGAAGGTCCAGGTGACGCGCTCGCCGTCGCCGGCCGTGGCGCGGACGGCGAGGACCTCGTCGTGGATGAGGGCGGCGAGGGTGAGGGTGCCGGCGGTGGTGGTGACGGTGCCGGTGAGTTCGGCGTTCCACAGGCTGAGGCGCCAGTCGACGGCGGTGATGGTGCCGACAGGTTCGAGGGTGAGGTGCCCGACGGGCAGGCGGGCGGTGCCCCAACCGCTGCCGAACTCGGGGCGGTGGTCCTGGACCCGGCCGTGCTGGACGGTGAGGCGGATCTGGTTGGCGCCCGGTTCCTGGTAGATCATGCTGCCGAGCAGGCCGTCGCCGAGGAACGGCCCCTCGTACCAGAGCGTGGGCAGCCTGCTCCACAGCAGGTCCTGGCCGCGCAGGAAACGGTCCCAGGCGCCGTCCGTGGTCATGGTGTTGCGGAGTTTCCAGCGGCGTCGGACCGCTGACGCCGCCGGTTTCGCGCCCTCCGCGGCGGCCGGTTCCGCCGACGTCGCGTGGGCGGTTCCGGGCAGGGTCACGGCCGCCGCTCCACCGAGGGCGGTGCCGAGTACGGCTCTGCGGGGCACCGGCGAACGTTGCTCCGGGTGCGAAGTCATCATCGTCCTCCAGACCTGACGGATCATCGATACATCGGGTGTATCCGGGAACCTAGGGACCTAGCTTGCACCTGTCAACAACCTCAACACGGCGAGGATCACGTCGACTTGGGCCATCAAGAAGGCTTGAGCTCCGCGTTCACATCAATAACTTTGACCCAAGTGCTTGACTCCTCCGATGTATTGGAGTTGCCTGCGGTCGCGTCATCTCTCTCGGCTCCTCCACCGGAAAGGACAGTCGATGAACCGGAGATCCTTCTTACGAGCCGGCACCGGAGCACTGGCCGCGCTCCCCCTGACCGATGCCGTGGCCGTCGCGGCCGTCGCCCCCACCGACGGGTGGACGCAGACCTCGTTCACCTACAGCTGGCAGAAGCCGTGGAACCTCGATCTCAGTGACCGGCACAGCTCCAGCGGGGGCGTCGAGCGCATGTGGGTGTACGCCACCGACGAGCCCTTCGAGGAGGGCAGCGACACCGATCCGCGTACCGAGATGCGCTGGAAGGTCGACTACAGCACGGGCGACCACATGTGGGACGCCGACGTGTATCTGCCGTCCGGCACCGACGGCGCGACCTTCGTCCAGATCCTGCGCAGCGTGCACCCCTCGGGCACCCCGGCCACGGACATCATGCTGGACGTCTACGACACCGGAGGGGGCACCGTGCGGCGCTACGACGGCACCGTGCTCAGGACGGACGCGTACGACACCTGGTTCAACGTCAAGATCGCCCACCTGGCGAGCACCGGGACCGGGACCGTCAAGGTCTACTTCGACGACTCCCTGGTCCTGACCGTCGCCGACCGGGGTCCGGCCACCCGCTATTTCAAGAACGGGGTGTACAACCACGGTTCCGGCCGTGCGGAGGCCCGTTTCCGCAACCTCCGCTACTGGACCAGGTGACCGGCCGCGGCCGTCAGGCCGTCAGGTCCGTCAGCTCTTGTGCCACTTCTGGTTGGCGGTGCCGGCGCAGGTCCACAGCTGGAGCTTGGTGCCGTTGGCCGTGCCGTTGTCGGTGACGTCCACGCACTTGTCGGCCAGGGCGCTGACCAGGTCGCCCTGCGCGCTGAGGTAGAACAGCTGGGCGCGGTTGCCGCTGCACTTGGCGACCTGGATCGCGGTGCCGTTCGCGGTGTTGGCCCAGGCCAGGTCCATGCACAGGCCGAGCGAGCGGATGGTGCCGTCCGACTGGAAGACCCACTTCTGCTTGGCGGCGCCCGAGCAGTCCAGGATCTCCAGCCGGGTGCCGTCCCCGCCCGCGTTGGTGACGTCGATGCACCGGCGCCGGGTGCGGGGCGGCTCCGAGCACGGGGTGCACGCCACGGGCGAGGCCCGGATCGAGCTCACCGACTGCGGGATCACCGACGTCGCCATGACCGGGGTCAGCGTCCTGGAGCGGGCGGTGGCCACGCTCACCGGCTGCCGGGTCGCCGGGACCGCCGCCGGGATCGGCATCGGCTCGCCCGCCGGCAGCACGGTCGCGGACACCACGGTGACCGGGACGAAGGAGATCGGCGTGCAGGTCGCCAAGGGGGCGGCCGTCTCCCTCGCCGGGATCCGGATCAGCGGCGCGGGGGCGGCCGGTCTGGTGGTCGACGAGGGTGCCGAGGCGACGGTGACCGGCGGCCGGGTCGAGGACTGCGCGGGCTCCGGCGCCGTCGTGTGGACCGGCGCCACACCGGAGGTGACCGGCCTGTACATCGACCGGCCGGGCAAGAACGGGGTGTTCCTGGCCGAGGGTGCGGGCGGCACCTTCACCTCGGTCGACGTCACCCGGGCGGGTTTCCCGGCCCTGCACGTCGCCAAGGGCGCCGACCCGGTCTTCCGGCACTGCCGGATCCGGGACTGCGCGGAGGCGCTGGGCACCGACGAGGGCGCCAAGCCGGTCCTGGAGGACTGCACCGCCGACGGCACCCCGCTGACCTTCGGCACCCCGGCCGCGGCCCCCACGAACGGCCGACCGGGTGCGGCCCCCTCCCCCTCTTCCGCCGCCAAGACCGCAGACGGCTCCGACGAGCCGGAGGAGGAGAACCTGGAGGACCTGCTCGGCGAACTCCACGAGCTGGTCGGCCTGGACCGCGTGAAGCAGGACGTCGGCTCCCTGGTCAAGCTCATGCAGACGGTCCGCCGCCGCGAGGAAGCCGGGCTGCCCGCCCCGCCGCTCAGCCGCCACCTGGTGTTCGCCGGCAACCCCGGCACCGGCAAGACCACGGTCGCCCGCCTCTACGGCCGCCTCCTCAAGGCCCTCGGCCTGCTCCGCCGGGGCCACCTGATCGAGGTCGACCGCACCGCGCTGGTCGGCGAGTACGTCGGCCACACCGGCCCGAAGACCACCGCCGCCTTCAACCGGGCGCTCGGCGGCGTCCTCTTCATCGACGAGGCCTACTCCCTGGCCCCGGCCTTCGCGGGCAACGACTTCGGCACCGAGGCCGTGGCGACCCTGGTCAAGCTGATGGAGGACCACCGCGACGACGTGGTGGTCATCGCCGCCGGCTACCCCGGTGACATGCACCGCTTCATCGGCTCCAACCCCGGCCTCGCCTCCCGTTTCGGCCGCACCCTCCTCTTCGAGGACTACGAGCCGGGCGAGCTGGTGTCGATCGTCGAGTTCCAGGCGGGGCAGCACCGCTACGAGCTGACCCCCACGGCCCGTACCGAACTGTTCTCCCTCTTCGAGGCCATGCCCCGGGGTGAGGGCTTCGGCAACGGCCGCTCCGCCCGCCAGATCTTCCAGGAGATGACCGAACGCCAGGCCCAGCGCGTCGCCGAGCTCACCGCACCGACGGCCGAGGAGCTGATCAGTCTGGAGGCCCACGACCTGCCCCACCCGGCCGCCCGCTGACGGCACGCTTGTGCCGTACGACCGTATAATTTGAGGCCGAACGAAAGTCGAGAAGGAGCCACCCGTGCCCGGTCACCGGTCCATCACCGAAGCGGAGAAGCTCGCCTCGGCGAAGCTCGGCGGGATCCCGGTCCGCCGGGACCAGATGGCGGCCGTGGCCAACGTCCACCGGGCCGCCTCCGCCGTCCGCCAGCACCTGGAGAACTCCGTGCTGCGCGGCTCGGACCTGACCTGGACCGCGTTCGTGGTGCTGTGGGTCGTCTGGGTGTGGGGCGAGTCGGAGACCCGGCACGTGGCGGAGGAGGCCGGGATCTCCAAGGGCACGCTCACCGGCGTGGCGCGCACCCTGGAGTCGCGCGGGCTGCTCGGCCGCGCCGGGCATCCGGACGACGGGCGCCTGGTGCTGCTCAGCCTCACCGACAAGGGCGAGGAGCTGATGCAGCGGGTGTTCCCGGCGTTCAACGAGGAGGAGGCCTTCGTGACCTCCGGGCTCAGCGACGCCGAGTGCCGCACCCTCGCGGAGCTGCTGCGGCGGGTCGTCCTCCAGGTCGAGGACCACGGCGAGGAGCGGCGCCGCGAACTGCTCGACGGCGCCGAGCCCGCGCCGCGCCGCAGCGGACGGCGCCCGAAGGCCTGAGCCTCACCGCGCGGCCCGTACGAACGCGTCGAACAGACGCTGCTGCACCGGGTCTTCGTGCGCGGTGTCCTCGGGATGCCACTGCACGGCGGTGAACCAGCCCGGCGCGTCGGCCAGTTCCAGTCCCTCGACCGTGCCGTCCGCCGAGGACGCGGTGACGGCGAGTCCGGTGCCGAGGCGGTCCACACGCTGGTGGTGGTAGCAGGAGGCGTCCACCTTCTCCTCCCCCACCACCTGCTCGACGAGCGACCCGGGACGGACGGTCACCGGGTGGCGCAGGTGCCGGTGGGTGCGGTCCGGGCCGCCCATGTCCTGCTCCAGAGTGCCGCCCAGAGCCACGTTCACGGCCTGCAGCCCCCGGCAGATCGCCAGCAGCGGCAGGCCCGACTCCAGCGCGTGGCGGGCGACCTGGAGGTCGAAGGTGTCCTGGAGGTCGTCGACGTCGTAGACCGTGTCGTGGGTCTCCGTCGCCCCGTAGCGGTGCGGGGCGAGGTCGCCGCCGCCGGGCAGCAGCACGCCGTCGAAGCGGGCGAGCCGGCCGGGCACGTCGGTGTCGGCGGGGTGGATGCTCGCGGGTTCGCCGCCGGCCCGCCAGACGGCCTCGATCAGGGCCCGGGCGTTCACCTCGGCGGCGAAGCGCAGCGCCGAGGTGGTGGCGGAGAACCGCGCGGGTACGGCGATGAGGGGACGGAGCCGACGGTGCGGACGGGTCACAGCTGGATCCAGGTCGTCTTGAGGTCCGTGTATTTGTCGATCGCGTGGGCGGACTTGTCCCGGCCGTTGCCGGACTGCTTCATCCCGCCGAACGGCACGGTCAGATCGCCCTCCTCGTAGCAGTTCACCCAGACCGTGCCGGCCTTCAGGGCGCGGGAGACCCGGTGCGCGGTGGACAGGTCGGAGGTCCACAGGCCGGCCGCGAGGCCGTACTCGGTGGCGTTGGCGAGCCGGACCGCCTCGTCCAGGTCGTCGAAGGCGAGGACGGACAGCACCGGCCCGAAGATCTCCTCCCGGGCCAGCCGCATACCGGAGTCGACGCGGTCGAAGACGGTGGGCCGCAGAAAGCTGCCGCCGGTCTCCGTGAGGGTGCGTTCGCCGCCGGTGCGCAGCCGGGCCCCCTGCTCCTGCCCGGCGGCGACATGCCCCTGCACGCGCTCCAGGTGGGCCTCCCCGACCAGCGCGCCCATCTCGGTCGCGGGGTCGAGCGGGTCGCCGATCCGCAGTTCCTCCGCCCGCCTCACGATGGCGTCCGTGACGCGCTCGGCGATCGAGGAGTGGACGAGGAGCCGGGAGGGCGCGGTGCACATCTCGCCCTGGTTGAAGAAGATGCCCCAGGCCGCGGTGGCGGCGGCCCGGTCCAGGTCGGGGGCGTCCGGGAGGATGATGTTGGGCGACTTGCCGCCCAGCTCCAGCCAGACCCGCTTGAGGTTGGAGTCGGCGGAGTAGCGCAGGAAGTGGCGGCCGACGGCGGTGGAGCCGGTGAAGGCCAGCACGTCGACGTCGGGGTGGAGGCCGATCGCCCGTCCGGCCGTGGGGCCGTCGCCGGTGACGACGTTGAGGACGCCTGGAGGCAGTCCGGCCTCGGTGCCGATCCGGCCGAGGAGCAGGGCGGAGAGCGGGGAGGACTCGGAGGGCTTCAGGACGACCGTGCAGCCGGCCGCGAGTGCCGGGGCCACCTTCCAGCTCGCGAGGGTGAGGGGGAAGTTCCAGGGGACGACCGCGCCGACGACGCCGGTCGGCTCGCGGGTGACCAGGGCGAGGGCGTCGGAGGCGGTGTGCGGGGACTCGTCGGTGAGTTTGTCGGCCAGCTGCCCGTACCAGCGGAACGTGGTGATCGCGGCGCGCAGTTCGATGGCGTACGCCTCGGTGATCGGCTTGCCCATCTCCAGGGTGATGGTGAGGGCGAGCTCCTCCCGGTGTTCTTCGAGGAGTTCGGCCATGCGCAGCAGGATCCGGCCGCGCTCGGCGGGCGCCAGGCGGGGCCAGGGCCCGGCGTCGAAGGCGCGGCGGGCGGCGGCCACGGCGTGGTCGACCTCGGCCTGCCCGGCGTCGGCGACCTGGGTGAGGAGCTGACCGTCGCGGGGTGAGACGACGGCGAAGGCCGCCCCGCCGCCCGGCTCGTCGGTGCCGTCGATGTGGTGCTGTGCGGGCAGGTCGAGGGTCTTGGCCCGGCCGGTCAGTTCGTCGGGGGTGAGGTCCAGCATGGTGTTCCCAATCGGAGGGTGGGGGCCCGGCCGTGCGGGGGCCGGGCCCGGCGGGGTGCGTCAGCGGCGGTGGACGAGCCGTGCGGTGCCCGCCCCGAGACCCAGGACGGCGGGGACGGTGACGACGAGCCAGACGGCCGTGCTGGTGGCGCCGCCGATGAGGGTCGTGAAGTTGGCCAGGATGACCCAGATCATGGCGGCGATGCCGAGGGCGCCGAGGGCCGGGGCGATCACCGTGTTCCAGGGCCGGGTGTCGAGGCGTTCGCGGCGGAAGAAGACGATCACCGAGACCGAGGTCAGGAAGTACAGCAGCATGCAGGCGAGGACCCCGACGCCGCTGAACCAGGAGAAGAGGGTGAGGACCGGGTCCTTGCCGGCGAGGGCGAAGGGCATCACGAGCAGCACCGCGATCGCCGTCTGGACCAGGCCCGCGGCCCACGGCGAGTGCCGGTGGTTGAGGGTGCGCAGCCGGGCGGGCAGCAGGCCCTCGCGGCTGAGGGAGAACAGGTAGCGGTTGGCGGAGTTGTGGAAGGCGAGGATGCCGGCGAAGAGGGAGGTGGCGAGCAGGATCGGCAGGACGTCGTTGACCCAGCCGCCGAACTGGTCGGCGATGGGTGCGAAGACGAAGACGGTGGAGTCGCCGCCCGACAGTGCCTTGCCCGCGGCCGCGGTGACCTTGGAGGGGCCGTACGAGGAGACCAGCATCCAGGACACGAAGGCGAAGAAGCCGGTGACCACGACGACCGAGAGGTAGGTGGCCCGGGGGACGGTCCTGTGGGGCTCGCGGGCCTCCTCGCCGTAGATGGCGGTGGCCTCGAAGCCGAACATCGAGGCGACGGCGAACATCAGGGCCACGCCGGGCGCGCCCTGGAGCACGGCGCTCGGCGAGAACGTACCGCCGAAGTCGAGGCCCTCGGGGCCGCCGCCCTTGAAGAACGTGACCAGGGCGAAGGCGAGCAGGATGCTGAACTCGGCCAGCACGAAGACGGCGAGGACCTTGGCGCCCAGCTCGATCCCGGCGGCGCCCAGCACCTGGACCACGACCATGGTCACCAGGGTCCACACCCACCAGGCGATGTGCGCGCCGGAGTAGTGCTCGACGAGCCCGCTGACCGTGTACCCGTACAGCCCGTACATCGCGGCCTGGACCGTGCAGTAGGCGAACAGAGCCACGGCGGCGCTGCCGCTGCCGGTCGTCCGGCCGAGCCCCTTGCCGATGTAGGTGTAGAAGGCGCCGGCGTTGACGACATGGCGGCCCATGGCCACGAAGCCCACCGAGAACAGCAGGATCACCGCTCCGGCGAGGGCATAGGCGGCCGGGGCGCCGGCGCCGTTGCCGATGGCGACCGCGATCGGCACGGCGCCGGCGATACCGGTGAGCGGTGCCTGGGCGGACAGGACGAAGAAGAGGATGCCCAGGACACCCAGGGCGTTGCGTTTGAGGGTGGTGGCGGGCTGGGCGCCCGTTCCGGCCTGCGAGGCGGCGTCGACCGTCTGACTGTCCACTCGGATCACCTGCTGAGGGGAAGGGAGAGTTTTCGTTTTGAGCCAAACGAGTTGCCTCATGGTGGGCCGGAACTATCCATCTGGCAAGGGGGTGGGAAGGGGAATTTACGCCAGGGAAACCGCTGCGCCCAGGGCATGGCAAACCCCCCGGCGCGACCGCGACGGGGGGTTCCGGGACGGGCACGCTCAGTCGCGGTTCTCCGGCGGCCGCTCACCCAGGGTGCGCAGGAGGGCACGCAGCTCGGACAGGGCCGCCTCGGTGTCGGCTCGGTCGCCGATGCCGGTGAGCTGGTGCAGCACCAGACCGTCCAGCGCGGCGAAGACCAGCCGGTTGAAGGCGGGGCTCGCGTCGCCGGGCAGGATGCGGTCCAGCTCGCGCTGGGAGGCACCGAAGTACTCGTCGTAGAGCTCGCGGACCTGCGGGAGCAGCTCGGGCCTGCGGCGGGCCTCCAGGAGCAGCTCGTACTGGTACGCCTGGCCGTCCGAGTCGTCCTCCACCATGTCCGTCAGACCGGCCACGAAGTCCTCGGGCTTCCCGGTGCCGGGCTCCAGCAGGCTGCTGCTGAGGCTGAGGCGCACGGCGTAGGCGAGGGACTCCTCGATCAGCGCGTCCCGGGAGCCGAAGTGGTGGACGACGAGGCCGTGGGTGACCCCGGCCTCCTCGGCGACGGCACGGTAGGTGAGGTGGCGCAGCCCGCGCGCGCCGACGACCCGGACCGCGGCCTTGAGCAGCGCCTCGCGCCCCTCGCCGTAACCGAGCCGCTTGCGCGACCGGTCGTCGGGCCGGTCGCCGCGCTGGTCGACGGGCCGATCGTCGGGCCGGTGGGGGGTCTCGGCGGGTTCGGTCATGGTCGCGACCCTACCCGCCGGTTCCCGGCGCCTTCCGGGACGTCTACCTGCGGGGCGCGCGGATGCCACGGAACTCCCAGTCGCCGCCGAGCGCGGTGGACAGCACTTCCTCGGACTCGGTGGGCTGGGCGCCCACGTCGGTACGGATGGGGGTGGGCCCGGTGACGATGTGGTTGGTGAGCCGCCCGAGCCCCTCCACCTCGACCTCGACGACATCGCCCGGCTGGACGGGCCGCGAGTTGGCCGGGGTGCCGGACAGCAGCACGTCGCCCGGGTAGAGGGTGATCGTGCGGGCGATGTCGGCGACGAGGTAGTGCATGTCCCACTTCATCTCGTCGGTCGAACCGTCCTGCACCACCTCGCCGTTGACGTACGTGCGCAGCCGCTTGCCGTGGAAGTCCCAGTCGGTGACCAGACCGGGGCCCAGCGGGCACAGCGTGTCCGAGCCCTTCACCCGCAGCATGGAGCCGGCGTCGGTGTCCCGGAAGTCGTGCAGTCCGTAGTCGTTGGCGACCGTGTACCCGGCGATGTACTCGCCCGCCTCTGCAGGCGAGACGTTCCGCGCGGTCCTCCCGATGACGATGGCGACCTCGCCCTCGTAGTTGAGCCACTTGCAGCCCTCGGGACGGACGACGGCGCCCCGGTGGGAGTTGAGGGCGGAGGTGGGCTTGTGGAAGTAGGTCGGGGTGTCGGGCAGCCCGATCCGGAACTCCTCCACCCGGCTGCGGTGGTTGAGATGGACGGCGATCACCTTGGACGGTACGACCGGCGGCAGGTGCTGCGCCTCCTCGATCTTGACGCGGCGCCCGTCCCCGGCGACGAGTTCGTCCCCGTCGACGGTGACCTGGACGGCGGCGCCGTCGAGGAGGATGCGGCGGTATTCGGGCATGGCGGCCTTCCTAGGGACGACGGTGCGGGTGGTGGGGCGCGGCGGTCACGGGCGTGCCGGTGCCGGTCCAGCCGTCGGCGGGCCGGTCGAACCAGAGGTGCACCTGGCCGGTGCCGACGGAGTTCTCGTAGTCGCCGTACTGCCGGGCCGGGGCGGCACAGGCCTGCTCACCGAGGGCGCCGGCCATCATCAGGTAGTGCGAGAACCTCGCCTCGGGCTTGAACTTCCAGAACGCGTCCATGGTGTCGAGGACCTTGTCGTGCCGGCCCTCCCTGAACCATTCGATGCGCTCGTAGTCGGCCTCCCGGGCCTCCGGCGTACGGATGTGCACCGGATCGCTGGCCTCGTGGTCGCGCAGCTCGCGCAGCGGCCAGAAGGTGTGCGAGAGGGCACCGGAGGCGATGATCAGCACCCGCCGCCCAGGAGTCGCGGCGATACCGTCGGCGAGCGCCCGCCCGAGCCGCATATGGTCCTCCATGTCCCCGGTCTGGCATACCCCGATGGTCACCCACCGCTTGTCGGGCAGGCCCTCGCCCAGGAACTTCCAGAGGTTGATGGTCGCGTAGTAGATCGGCAAGTACTCGTCGTCGATCGCGGTGATCCAGGTGCCGTGCTTGTCGGCGAACTTCTCCACGTTGCGGGCGAGTTCGGGGTCACCGGGAAAGTCGTACGGCATCCGGCACATCCCACGCGGCAGTTCCTCGGAGGTGAACAGTCCCGCCCTGCGCTGCTGTGCCGTGACGACGAACTCGACGGTCGTCGCCCAGTGGGAGTCGAGGACGACGACGGTGTCGTAGTCGTCCCGCTCGAAGACGTCCCTGCGGAGTTGCCGGAGGCCGGTGACGAGGGTGATCTCCTTGCCCTCGTTGAGCTCCAGCCGGTCGGCCTCCGGCAGCACGATGGTGGGGACGTGGGCGAGCAGCCCCGCCCCGACGATCTCACCCATGGTCCTTGAACCCCTTCGGTGCGGTGACGGTGTTCTTGAGGTCGCAGTAGAAGTCGAAGCTCCAGGTGCCGCCCTCGCGCCCGACCCCGGAGAGCCGGGAGCCGCCGAACGGCGCCTGGAGGTCACGCACGAAGAAGCAGTTGACCCAGACGGTGCCGGCGACCAACTGCGCGGTGACCCGCTCGGCCCGCTCGGGGTCGCCGGTGGCGAGGGTGGCGGCGAGCCCGAACCGCGTGTCGTTCGCGAGCCGGACCGCCTCCTCCTCGTCGGCGAAGGTCTGGAGGGTGAGAACGGGCCCGAAGACCTCCTCCTGCACGACCTCACTGTCCTGCGCGACATCGGTGAGAAGCGTCGGTGCGTAGAACTGCCCGTCCCGGCGCTCCCCGCCGATCACGGCCCGCGCCCCCTCGCCGATGGCCCGCCGCACGAAGCCGTCGATCTTCTCCAGCTGACGGGGGTGGATGTTCGGCCCGATGTCGGTGGCCTCGTCACGGGGGTCGCCCTGCCGCAGCGCGTCGGCCTTCGCCACGAACCGCCGGGTGAACTCCTCGGCGACCGAGTCCTCGACGAGCAGGCGGGTCCCGGCCAGGCAGACCTGCCCGGCGTTGTCGTACTGCTCCACGGCGAGGTCGACGGCAAGGTCGAGATCGGCGTCGGCGAACACCAACAGGGGTGACTTGCCGCCGAGTTCGAGACTCAGGGGCGTCAGGTTGGCGGCGGCCGAGGCGGCGATGCGCCTGGCGGTCGGTACGGAGCCGGTGAAGCTGATGCGGCGTACGTCCGGATGGGACGTGAGCGCATCACCGATCTCGGCGCCGTACCCCTGCACGACGTTGAGCACCCCGGCCGGCAGCCTGGCCTCGGCCGCGATGTCGGCGAGGAGGGAGGCGGTGAGCGGGGACCACTCGGCGGGCTTGAGGATCACGGTGTTGCCGGCGGCGAGAGCCGGGGCGACCTTCCAGGTGGCCAGCATGAGCGGGGCGTTCCACGGGGTGATCAGCACGCAGGGGCCGGCGGGGTCCCAGCTGACGTGGTTGCGGTGGCCCCGGGTCTCGAAGTCCTCGTGGTCGAGCTGGAGCAACCAGTCCGCGAAGAAACGGAAGTTGTGCGCGACACGGGGCATGACTCCGCGCCGGTGCGAACGCAGGAGGGCGCCGTTGTCGGAGGTCTCGACGATCGCGAGCTCTTCGATGCGCTTCTCGACCCCGTCGGCGATGGCGTGGAGAAGGCGAGCGCGTTCGGCACGGGGGGTGGCAGCCCAGGAGGGGAAGGCGTCCCGGGCAGCGGCAACGGCGGCAGCGGCTTCGGGGGGACCGCCGCGGGCGATCTCACCGATCGGCTCCCCGTCGATGGGCGAACTGTCGGTGAACGTCTCGGCAGAGGCGACCCGTCGGCCGCCGATCCAGTGCCGGGTGTCGACGGGGATTCCGGCGACGTTGATTTTGTCAGCCATGAGAGGGGCTCCTGATTATCGAGGGAAACTGGACCTACTCAGGGGCGCGGGGAACTGCGCGACCAGCCACGAACGACCCGCACCCGACCACGCACCTCACTCGGCAACCGCTCCCGACGTTCCGGACTCAAGAAGCCGCCCGCCGTCCCACACCACCCCGA
The DNA here is from genome assembly GCF_040643955.1 of Streptomyces sp. NPDC047061. NCBI lineage: Bacteria > Bacillati > Actinomycetota > Actinomycetes > Kitasatosporales > Streptomycetaceae > Streptomyces > Streptomyces sp. NPDC047061. Next base: position 14,607 of record NZ_JBEYVI010000037.1, on the reverse strand, counting down.
CCTGCCGGTAATACGCAGCGATCGGCTCCCGGACCTCCAGCCGGGCCAGCTCCTCGGTAGGCGCCTCGAACAGCTCCAACTCGGCCTCCCCCACCCACGGTTGGCCCCCTTCGAAGTCCGCGGCCCCCGACTCGATCAACTCGTCGAGAGCCAGCCCCTTGCCCTTCTCGATCGCCGGCAGCCACCGGTGATGAGCCATCGGATGCCCGTTGACGAACCCGTTCGTCCCGGACGGCTCCCGCAGCGTCACCACCGCCTGGGCCAGCCGCCGGTCGGCCGCGGCCAGCGTCGCGCCGAACCTCGCCCCGGCCTCGATCCGGGGAGCGGGCCCGTACGGGTGCGGCCGCGTCTGGTGAATCGACCCGAGCTTCTTGGGATACCCCTGGTGCAGCCCACGGGCGATCGCGAAGTCCTTGTCGACCCAGATGTAGACGCACCGCGAGTACGTCTGCCCCCGGTACTTGCAGCGCACGACCGCGAAGGCCTCCTTGTACTGCGCACGCACAGGGTCGAGCAGTTCGTCCCCGGACGCCGAGCAGGACTGCCAGTCGGCCCAGATCAGGGCGACCGCGCCGGGATCCTCGTCGGCCAACTCCAGCGGCTCGGGGAGCAGTTCACGCACCCGTGCGGGATCCGTGCGGTATTCGACGGTGAGCAGGTCACCGGAGTACCGCCACGGCGGAGCCGGGATCAGCGACGACGCTCCGCTCGCCGTCCTGGGGTGGAAAAAGCCGCGTACACCGGTCACTTGGGGCTCCTTAGACGGAAACGGTCTCGGTCAGGGCGGGCTGCTTCAGCAGCTCGGCGCGGTAACGGGCGGCGGACGCGGCCGCGGCCTGGCCGCCGAGCGCGACGACACCGACGAGCCGGTCGTCGTGGTGGTAGCCGACGAGCACGTCCCCCGCCGGGTCGCCGTCGAGGACACGGACGTCCTCCTTGCCGAGGACCGGCGCCCCGAAGGACTGCAGCCGGAAGTCGTGCTGGTCGCTCCAGAAGGTGGGCAACGGCGCGAAGGGCGCCGGCGTCTCGTCGGCGACGAGCGTCCTCGCCGCGTGCTTGGCGGTGTCGGTCGGGATGCACCAGTGCTCGACGCGGCGCGGCACACCGTCGTAGCGGGCGTTGGGGAACCGGGCCACATCGCCCACCGCGACCACGTCGGGCCGGCCGCCGGCCCGCAGGCAGGCGTCGGTGAGCACGCCGTCGGTCAGGTCGAGCCCGTTGCCGTCCAGCCACTCGGTGTTGGCGACCGAGCCCACCGACTCGACCACCACGTCCGCGGGCAGCACCGAACCGTCGCTCAGGATCACACCGGTGACGCGGTCGTCTCCGGTGAACCCGGCGACGCCGGTCCCCAGCGCGAAGCGGACCCCGCGTTCCTCGTGCCGCCCGAGCAGCGCCCGGCCCAGCAGCTCTCCGAGCGGTCCGGCCATCGGCAGCGGCAGCGGGTCGACGACGGTCACCTCGGCGACTCCGAGCCCCACCGCGGTCGCGGCGACCTCGCAGCCGATGAACCCGGCGCCGACCACGACGACCCGGGCACCGGGCCGGGTCAGCGCCGCGCGCAGCCCCTGGGCGTCGTCGAGGGTGCGGACCGTGTGGCGGCCGGCACTGGGTCCCGGGCAGGTCAGGCGCCGGGGGCGCATTCCGGTGGCGACGACCAGCCCGTCGTACGACAGCTCGGTGCCGTCGTCGAGCCGTACCGTCCGCTCGTCCAGTTCCGCGGTGACCACCGTCCTGCCCAGTCGCCATTCGACGTCGGACACGCTGGCGCGCGGCCGGAAGGCGAGGGACTCGAAGGGGGCCCTGCCGGCCAGGACCTCCTTGGACAGGGGCGGCCGGTTGTAGGGCATGTGCGGTTCGTCGCCGACGAGGGTGATCGCGCCGCTCCAGCCGGCCGCGCGGAGTTGCTCGGCGGCGCGCAGGCCGGCCATGGAGGCGCCGGCCACGACGATGCGCGCGTTCACGGTCAGGCCTCGATGCGGATGGCCTGGAGCGGGCAGACGTCGGCCGCTTCCTCGACCTCGTCGCGCAGCGCGTCGTCCGGGTCGGTGACGTGGACGAGGTGGCCGGCGTCGTCCAGGGAGAAGACGTCGGGGGCCGCGAAGACGCACTGGCCGTGGTCCTGGCACTTGTTCATGTCGACGACGACCTTCATGGCCGGTCCTCCTGAGGGAGCGGGAGCGAAGGGAGAGAGGGAGAAGAAGTGGGCCCGGCCGGTCGTGCCGACCGGGCCCCGCCAACGGGTTGCGGCGGACCGCGTCCCGGACTCGTTTGGCTTCAAACAAGGTAGGCAGCCGCCACCCCCTGGTCAATACCTATCCGTATGGATAAATTCTTTGCGTCGCCCTCTTGCGGCAAGGTGCACCCCTGCCTACCGTTTGGCTTCAAACAGTCGGCCGGAGTGCTGCCGAGGCCCTCTCACATCGCACCCCGGCCCCCCGCCCTCACCTTTCACACCACCTGACTCTTCGTGGTGTCCCGACGTCCGTCCGCCCAAGGAGACAACGGTGAGCGATCAAGACCATGCAGAAGTCCGCCGGCACCTGGACCGGCTCGCCGCCGACGGCATCGACGTCGTCCGGGTGACGTATCCCGACCTGATCGGCACGGACCGGGCGCGTGACGTGCTCGTGGAGGAGCTGCCGCGGGCGCTGGAGCACGGGCTGGCCTTCTGCCGGGCCGTGTACCACACCAGCCCGCAGGGGGACGTGGTCCCGGTCAGCGGTGGTCTGGACGCCGGGCTCCCGGACGTCTGCGTACGGCCGGACCTCTCCACCCTGGTCGCGCTGCCCTGGGAGCCGGGCGTGGCGGCCTGTCTGGCCGAGGTCACCGATCCCGCCACCGGGTCACCCGCCCCCGAGTCGCCGCGTGACCTGCTGCGGTCGGTCCTGGAGCGGTGCCGTGAGCACGGGCTGAGCCCGGTCGTCGGGCCCGAGCTGGAGTACTTCCTGTGCGAGCCGGACCCGGGCGGCGGCTGGCGGCGCTACGGCAGCGTCCCCGGTGTCGTCTACACCGCCGGGCTGCGCGCCGACCCCGACAACCACCTGCTGCGCACCCTGCGGCAGGTCCGCGACCTGCGCATCGGGGTGCTGAGCGGCAACCACGAGTTCGACGGCGGGCAGTTCGAGATCAACCTGCTGCATTCGGAGGCCCTGTCCGCGGCCGACCGGGCGTTCCGCTTCAAGGCGGCGGTCAAGGAACTGGCCCGTCGCGAGGGGCGGCTCGCCACCTTCATGGCCAAGCCCTTCAACGACGCAGGCGGCTCCGGTTTTCACCTGCACCTGTCCTGCGAGGGCGAGGAGGCACGCAACGTCTTCGACGACCCGTCCGGCGCGTACGGCCTGTCGGCCACCGCCCGGCACGCGATCGCCGGCATCCTCGCGCACGCGCCCGCCCTGGCCGCGCTGCTGAACCCGACCGTCAACTCGTACAAGCGCTTCGGACCCGACACCCTCGCCCCCTGGCTGATCGACTGGGGCCTGGACAACCGCAGCGCGATGGTCCGCGTGCCGCCCGAGCGCGGCGCAGGTGCCCGGCTCGAACTGCGGCTCGGGGACGCGAGCGCCAACCCGTATCTGGCGATCGCCGCGACCACGGCCGCCGCACTCCTCGGTGTCCTGGCCGGCGAGGAGCCGCCCGCCCCGCTGGAGGGCTACGGCTACGACACCACGAAGGCGGCCGTGCTCCCGATGGACCTGTCCGCCGCGCTCGACGCGCTGGAGGCGGACACCGCCCTGGCCGAGCTGCTCGGCAAGGACTTCACCACGTCGTACCTCACCTACAAGCGCAACGAGGTCGAACGCTTCCAACGGCATGTCACCGACTGGGAGTTCACCGAGTACGCCTACCACCTGTGACCACCCGCGGCCACCCGCGACCACCTTCGAAGGACCGACGATGACCACAGCCACCGGCGTCGAGGCCATGCGCCTCGCCGATGTCGACCTCGCGAACCTCGACAACTTCACCGACGGGGTGACCCCCTGGCGGATGTTCCACACCCTGCGCCACCAGGACCCGGTGCACTGGCAGCCCGAGGAGGCGCCCAACTCCGGTTTCTGGGCGCTGACCCGGCACGCCGACATCGCGCGGGTCGACCGGGACGCCGAGACGTTCACCTCCACCCGGTTCGTGAACCTGGAGGAGCTCGACGAGGACCAGATCCGCAAGCGCGCCTCGATCCTGGAGCTGGACGGTGTCCGGCATCGTGCCCTGCGCAGCGTGATCCAGCGGCAGTTCGGGGCCGGGGTCATCAACAGCTACACGGACTTCCTGCGCGGGCTGACGGCGAAGACGCTGGACGCGGCGCTGGCCAAGGGGACCTTCGACTTCGTGAAGGAGGTCTCCGCGGACTTCCCCATCAACGTCCTGGCCCGGCTCCTGGACGTCCCGCCGGAGGACAACCAGCAGCTCATCGACTGGGGCAACCGCATCATCGGCAACACCGACCCCGACTACGCGGACGTCCTGCTGCACAGCGCGGAGAGCGAGAAGTACCGCGACCTGCCGTTCCGCTCCCCCGCCTCGCTCGAAGTCTTCGAGTACGGACGGGAACTGGCCCGGCAGCGGCGCGGCGGCGAGGGGACCGACCTGGTCTCCAGACTGGTCAACACCACCCCGCGCGACGGGGTCCCGCTCTCCGCGCAGGACTTCGACAACTACTTCCTGCTCCTGGTGGTGGCCGGCAACGAGACCACCCGGCACACCATCACCCACTCCATGCTGGCCCTCCTCCAGCACCCCGAGCAGCTGGCCCGGCTCCGGGACGACCCGTCGCTGGTCCCGACGGCGGTGGAGGAGTTCCTGCGCTGGGCGTCCCCGGTCTACCACTTCCGCCGGACCGCGACCCGTGACGTCGAGCTCGGCGGCAAGCAGATCAAGGAGGGCGACAAGGTCGTCATGTGGTACGCCTCGGGCAACCGCGACGAGGAGGTCTTCGGGAACCCGTACGACTTCGACGTGGCCCGGCGGGACAACGACCACGTCACCTTCGGCAAGGGCAGCCCGCACCTGTGCCTGGGCAACCTGCTCGCGCGCACCGAGATCCGGATCATGTTCGAGGAGCTGATCCCGCGGCTCGCCGACATCCGCCTGGCCGGCGAGGTGCCGCGGGTGCGCTCGAACTTCGTGAACGGCATCAAGAAGCTGCCGGTGGAGGTGACGCTCGCCTGACGGCCCGCGTCGGAATGCGTTCAGAACGCGGTCAGAGTGCCGCCGCCCACGCGTCGACGGTCGTGACCTCGGCCTGCTTCGGGAACACCTTCTCCGTGAGCACCCGGTGCACCTCGGGGTCGGAGTCGAGGCAGCCGTCGGACAGCACGGTGAGCTCGAAGTCCAGGTCGGCGGCCTGCCGCAGGGTGGACAGCACGACACCGCTGGTGGCGATGCCGGTGAGGACGAGGTGGTCGATCCCGCCGGCCCGCAGCACCATGTCCAGGTCGCTGCCGGCGAAGGCGCTGACCCGCCGCTTGGTGACGACCGGCTCGCCGGGCGCGGGAGCCACGTCCGGGTGGACCTGCGTGGACCGGTCGTCCCCGGCCGGGCGGGGCGCGGCGCCCACGAGGCCGCGGAACATCTTGTTGCGGGCGCTGACCTCCGGGTAGCCCGGGCGGAAGCCGACGACCACGTAGATCACCGGGACGCCGCCGGCCCGGGCGGCGTCGATCGCCTTGCTCAGCCGGGGCAGGTACTCGGCGTCGGGAAAGCGGTCGACGACGACCTGCTGGACGTCCATGACGAGGAGGGCTTGCTGAGGCACCGTCTCTGTTCCTTCCACGCGGCCCGTTGATCACCAAGCGGCCGGCCATCAAGCGGTCAGCCATCAAGCGATTAGTCATCAAGTGATTACTTGGCAACGTAGCCCGCACTGCGGGACCATGTCAACGCATGATTACCTTGTGGCGCAGCCTCGTTCCGCCGAAGGGGCCGTCGTGGCGTTGACGAGAGGAGCCGCTGTGTCGTCGGACGACGTGACAGAGCAGGCCGCCGACGGGCCCCGGCGCCGGGACGCCTCGGCGACCCGGCAGGCCCTGCTCCTGGCCGCCCGCTCCCGGTTCACACGGCTGGGCTACGACCGTACGACGCTGCGGGACGTCGCCGCGGACGCGGGGGTCAACCTGGCGCTCATCAAGCGCTACTTCGGCTCCAAGGAGGGCCTGTTCAAGGCGGCGCTGGCGTCGGCGCCCCGGTTCCTCGGCGGCGAGGGCGAGTTCCCGCGCGACCGGGCCGCGCTCGCCGAGGCGCTCAGCCGGCAGCTGGCGGCCGGGGCGTGGGCGGAGTTCGGCGAACATCCGGTGCTGATGCTGCTGCGGGACTCCGGCGACGAGCAGGTGACGGAGCTGCGCCGGCGGGCCCTGGAGGAGTTCGGCCGGCAGGTGCTCGAAGCGTCCGGCGCCTCGTCGGCACCCGACGCCGAGCTGCGGGCGGAGCTCCTGGTCGCCCTCGGCGTCGGGGTGGCCGTCGTACGCTCCGCCGTGGGCCTGCGGCCCCTGGCCGACGCCACACCCGAGGACCTCCTGGGTCCCCTCCACGACATCGTGGAGGGGCTGCTCGGACCGCCGCCGGACTGAGCAGCCCCGCTCGCACGGGTCACTCGGGCCAGGCGGAGGTCCTGATGACCTCGACGAAGTCACCGCGCCGGAAGCCGGGGACGTAGTGGGCGAGCACGTCGGCCTTGACGTTGCCGAAGGTGGTGTCGGGGCGGTCCTGGATCCCCTCCGTGAAGGCGGCGAGGATCTGGTTCTTGAAGTCCGGGCGCGGATGCGCCGCGACGACCGCCGCGCGCTGCTCGTCGGTGACCTCGTGGTAGCCGATGCCCAGCACGTCCAGCTCCACCCCGCGGGTGACCAGGGCGATCTCGGGGGCCATGTGCAGCGGGATCTCCGGGGTGGTGTGCAGGGCGATGGCCGTCCAGACCCGGTCGGCCGGCTCGCCGGTGATGCCGCGGGCCTGCAGGAAGGCGCGGGCCTCGTCGGCGCCGTCGATCTCGAAGCGCCGGTCGGTGCGGCGCAGGCTCTTGGTGAGCCCCAGGTCGTGGAACATCGCGCCGACGTACAGCAGCTCGGGGTCGAAGGCCGTACCCAGGGCGCGGCCGCGCAGTGAGCCCCACAGGAAGACCCGCCGGGAGTGGTCGAACACCAGCGGGGTGGCGATGTCACGGACCATCTCGGTGGCCTCCCGCACCAGGGCGGTGTCCGGGATCCGTACGCCTGCGATCTCTTCGCTCATCGTTCTTCGGCCTCCGTGCCGGTCAGGTGATGTGCAGGTGATGTGCCTCCAGGGTTCTCCGGGGGACGTAGGCTGGGCCATGTCTCTGCTGCCAGGAAAACCACGGATTCGGACATGGCGCATCGGGTGGGCTTTGTGGTCTTCGACGGGGTGACCATGCTCGACGTGAGCGGTCCCTCGGAGGTGCTGTACCAGGCGGGCCGGCTCGCCGACCCCTACGAGCTGGTGCTGGTCTCCCCTGCGGGCGGCACGGTCACCACCTCCGCCGGGCCGGCCCTGACCGGCACCGTCCGGGCCGCCGACGCCGGCCCGGTGGACACGGTCCTGGTGGCGGGCGGCGACCGGCTCGCCGAGCGGCCGATCGAGGACGGGCTGCTGGCCACGGCACGCGACCTCACCGAGCGGGCGCGGCGGGTCGCCTCCGTGTGCACGGGGGCGTTCGTGCTGGGTGAGCTGGGCCTGCTCGACGGGCGGCGCGCGACGACCCACTGGCGGCACGCGGCCACGTTCGCACGCCGGTATCCCCGGGTGCGGGTCGAGCCGGACGCCATCCACATCCGCGACGGACGGTACGTGACCTCGGCCGGCATCAGCGCGGGCATCGACCTCACCCTCGCCCTGGTGGAGGACGACCACGGCGCGGACGTGGCGCGGGACATCGCGCGCGAACTGGTGGTGTTCCTGCAACGCCCGGGCGGCCAGTCGCAGTTCTCCACGGCCATCACCACACCACCGGCCCGCAGCGACCTGCTCCGTACGCTCGTCGCCTCGGTGCTCGCCGATCCGACCGCCGACCACAGCCTGCCCGCCATGGCCGCGTCCGCCGCCGTCAGCACCCGGCACCTGACCCGGCTGTTCACCGCCGAGCTGGGCACCACACCGGCGCGCTGGGTCGAGCGGGTCCGCCTGGACCGCGCCCAGCAGCTGCTTCTGGCCGGCCACAGCGTCACCTCCGCCGCCCGGCACAGTGGCCTGGGCACCGACGAGACCCTCCGCCGTGCCTTCGCCCGCCACCTGGGCACCACCCCGACCCACTACCGCAGCCGCTTCACCACCACCGGCCGCCAGAGCTAGCCGGCTAGGGCACCAGCACCAGTCGCCCGCGTACCCCGCCCGCCGCGAGGCGGGCGTGTGCCTTGGCGGCCTCTTCCAGGGGGAACGTCTCGGCCACCCGGAGCGTCAGCACGCCCTCGTCCACGAGTCCCGCCAGCTCCGCGAGGCGTGCCCCGTCGGCGGTCACGGCGACGGAGGTCGTCCGTATCCCGCGCACGGGCGCGGGCTCACCCCCGGGCCGGACACCGACGTAGCCGCCCCCGTCGCGCACCCACTCCAGGGCCGGCTCACCGAGAACCGCCGCGTCCAGTACGGCGTCGAAACTCCCCGCCTCGACGTCGCCCGCCGTGAAGTGCGCGGCCCCCAGGGACCGTACGAGCTCCTCGTCGGCCTCGCGGGCCAGTGCGGTCACCGACACGCCCCGGTGGGCCGCCAGTTGGACGGCGAAGCCGCCGACCGCACCCGCCGCGCCGGTGACCAGGAGGGACTGCCCCTCGGTCAACTCCAGCAGGTCCAGGGCCTGTACGGCGGTCAGCCCGTTCAGCGGCAGCGTCGCCGCGTGCACGGCGTCCACCGTGGCCGGCGCCGTGGCCACCGCGTCCGCCTCCACGACGACGTACTCGGCGTGGGTGCCGAGCGGCCGCACCATGCCGGGGTCCAGCGCCACCACCTGGTCGCCGACGCCCCAGGCGGTGGCGACGCCGGTCGCGTCCACGGTCCCGGCGACGTCCCAGCCGAGCCCGATCCGCTTGCCCGCGCCGCCGAAGAATCCGGCTCGCACTCCTTCGTCCGCGGGGTTCAACGCGGCCGCCGCGACCTTGATCCGCACCTGGCGCGGGCCCGGCTCGGGCCGCTCGGTCTCCACCACCTCCACGACCTCGGGCCCGCCGAACCTGTTCACCACTGCTGCACGCATGACTGCCTGCTCCCTGTAGGGCGTTCTCGCCCGGGTCTCGCCTCGGTCTCTCCTCGGCTGATCGCAACCCTAGGAAGAGTTACTATCTTCTGGTAAGTAGTTACCTGAAGGTGCCTAGGTCCCCCAGAGGTGAGCGATGCCGACGACGACGGCGGCCCAGCGACGCGAGCAGGCGCGCGTGGAGTACGACGCGTTCATCCGGGCCTGCCCCACCAACCAGCTCCTCGACCGGATCAGCGACAAGTGGGTGAGCCTCGTCGTCTGCGCGCTTGCCCCCGGCCCGATGCGCTACAGCGAGCTCGCCCGCAAGATCGCCGGCGTCAGCCCCAAGATGCTCACCCAGACCCTGCGCTCCCTGGAACGCGACGGCATCCTCGCCCGCACGGTCACCCCGTCCGTCCCGGTCCGCGTGGACTACGAACTCACCCCGCTCGGCCTCAGCCTCTGCCTCCTGGTGGCAGGCGTGAAGGACTGGGCGGAGACCCACATCGAAGAGGTCCACGCGGCGCGCGAACGCTATGACGGGGCAGCGGGAGACTAGGGCATCTCCTTCGAATCCCGCAGCATCACCGCGCAGATCCGGCAGACCGCGGCAGAACTCGGCTTCGGGCACACGACGCTGGAGGCTCTGCCGGACCAAGGCCGACTACAGGTTCCCGGGTGCCTGACCCGCGACAGCGAAGGCGGTGGATCCGGCGGCCGTCGAGAGCGCCTCGGCCGTCGCCGGGTCGGCCGGCAGGAACGCCTCCAGCTTCAGCTCGGCGAGTGTCACGTCGACGGCGGTCGCGAAGGTCGTCACGGTCGTCATCAGGCGCAGCTCACCGAGCGAGGACTGCAGGCGGAGCGGAACCGCGAAACCCAGGAGTCCGTCGGACGGCTCCAACTCGGGAACGTAACCGATGAGTTCGGAGTGCAGGTCTTTCACGTGCCCGAGGCGTGCCAGGATGTGGCGCGCCCATTCGGCGAGGTTGAGGATGCGGGGAGCCAGACCGTCGGGGTGCAGGGCGAGGCGGTAGATGTTCGTGCCCGGGCCCACCAGGTCGGCGGCCGCCCCCTCGGTGATCAGGTCGAACGCGGTGTTCGCGGCGATCAGGTCACCGACGCGGTCCACCACCAGTGCCGGGTACGGCAGATGCCCGCGCAGGATGTGGTCGATGGCCGTGCGCACGGGGGCCAGCACCGGGTCGTCGAGTGCGCTCTCGGGATAGGCGGGTGCGAATCCGGCGGCCAGCAGCAGCTCGTTGCGCTCCCGCAGCGGCAGTTCCAGCGACTCGGCCAGGCGCACGACCATGTTCCGGCCGGGGACGGACCTGCCGGACTCGATGAAGCTGAGGTGCCGCTGGGTGGTGCCCGCCCGCAGCGCCAGGTCGAGTTGGCTGAGACGACTGCGGGTACGGCGTTCGCGAAGCGTACGAGGGAAGTCCACGCGCCTGTTCTAACGCCGGCGGACGGTTCCGGGCCATTCCCCGCAGGGAATTGCCGCCACCGACACCGGTCGCGAGCATCGCCGGCATGGACATCGGCGTACTGCTTCCGACCGGAACCGCCCAGTGGGGCCCGGCCGACGACCCTCGCGAGCTGGTCGACCTCGGCCGCCTGGCCGAACGCTCGGGTTTCTCCTCGCTCTTCGTCAACGACTCGCTCGTCAGCCCGCGTATCGAGGCGCTCTCGATGCTGGCCGCGCTCGCCCCGGCGACCGGGACCGTGACGCTGGGCACGGCCGCGCTGATGCCGTTCCTGCGCCGTCCCGTCCAGGCCGCGCAGGCCCTCGCGTCGATCGACCTGCTGTCCGGAGGCCGCCTCACCGTGGCCGTCGGCGCCGGCTTCCCGGGCCGCTTCGGACGGCCCCTCTACACACTGTCCGAGCTGCCGTGGGACAGGCGTTTCGCCCGCCTGGACGAGACTGTCAGCCTGTGGCGGGCCCTGTGGGACGGCGCCGACGCCTTCCACGGCGAGATCCTCCGGTTCGACGGCATCCCGCCCACGACCAGGCCGTTCCGAGCCGACGGCCCGCCCGTCTGGCTCGGCGGCGCGACCCCTGCGGCGCTGGCCCGCACCGGGCTGATGTACGACGGCTGGCTGCCCTACCCGCCCGACCCCGCCGACTACGCGTCCGGCCTCCGCGACATCCGCAGAGCGGCGGCCGATGCCGGACGTGCGGCTGAGGACATCACCCCCGCGGTGTTCGTCTCGGTACGGATCGACGACGACATCGAGGGCGGCCGCCGGGCACTGGAGGGCTACGCACGGGCCACCTACGGCATGCCGCTGGAGGAGCTGGAGAAGATCCAGGCAGTTGTCACCGGCTCCGCCGACCAGGTGCGGCAGCGCCTGGGAGAGTACGTCACCGCCGGCGTCCGGCACATCGTCGTGCGCCTCGGAGCTCTGGGCCTGTCCTCCCAGCGCGACCAGCTCGAACGGGTCGCGGACCTGATCCCGGCCGTACGGGGAGCGGCGGCTCGCGCCTCCTTCGCTCCGGGCTCCTGAAGCACCACACGGGAGCACATGGAAGCAGCGGCCGAAAAGCGCTGTTCAGCCGCTCGAACCGGCCGCTCGCAACCGCCAGTTCAAGCCGATGTTCTGATGCGCTCATGACATTTATGGTTCCCGAGTGTCAATCTGCTCTCCGAAAGTTCACCGTCTACACACAGGTTGTCCCACACAACTCCCGTGTCCGACCCCTGTCTTCACCCCGCACGGCAGCGAGGACCTGACCCGCCTCGTACCGTGCCACCCACCCGCGCGCCGCCGGACGGCCTCACCAGGCCGACCCGCTCTCCCGGGCCCCACCGGGCCCGATCACCCCACAGAAGGAGAACGCATGTTCCGGCAGGACCGTCATCAGCATCGCACCAGACACAGCGTCGCCCTGGCGCTGACCGCGGCAAGTGCGATGCTCGTGGCCGGAATACAGAACGGCACCGCGATGGCCGCATCCGGCGGTCACGCCCCGGCCAAGATCCTGGCCACCCCCGACGCCGGTGCCGCCTCCGCCAAGCTCTCGCCGGCGAGGCGTGCGGCGCTGCTCAAGAGCGCCGCGACAGAGGCTCCCGACACCGCCAGGACCCTCGGCCTCGGCGCCGGCGAGAAGCTGGTCGTCAAGGACGTGTCCCAGGACGCGGACGGTACGACACACACCCGCTACGAGCGCACCTACGCGGGCCTTCCCGTCCTCGGCGGCGACCTGATCGTCCACGACGACGGCGGCCGCCTCACGGTGTCGCGGGCCACGAAGGCGAGCCTCGCGGTCCCGTCCGTCAAGGCGAAGGTCTCCTCGGCGACGGCGAAGGCCAAGGCGCTCACCACCGCCGCGAAGGCCGGTGCCGAACAGCCCGCGATCGACGGCGCCCCGCGTCTGGTCGTCTGGGCCGCCTCCGGCAAGCCCGCCCTGGCCTGGGAGTCCGTGGTCGGCGGCTTCCAGGACGACGGCACCCCCAATGAGCTCCACGTGATCACCGACGCGGACACCGGAAAGCAGCTCTTCAAGTACCAGGGCGTCGAAACCGGCACCGGCACCGGCCAGTTCAACGGCACCGTGCCCCTCGGCACCACGCTCTCCGGTTCGACGTACCAGCTCGTCGACGGCGACCGCGCCGGACACCGCACCTACGACCTGAACCAGGGCACCTCCGGCACCGGCACGCTCTTCACCGACGACAACGATGTCTGGGGCGACGGCACCCCGTCCAACCGGCAGACCGCGGGCGTGGACGTCGCCTTCGGTGCGGCGGCCACCTGGGACTTCTACAAGAACGTCTTCGGCCGCAACGGCATACGCAACGACGGCGTAGCCGCCTACAGCCGCGCCCACTACGGCAACAACTACGTCAACGCCTTCTGGTCGGACAGCTGCTTCTGCATGACGTACGGCGACGGTTCGGGCAACACCCACCCGCTCACCGCGCTCGACGTGGCCGCCCACGAGATGAGCCACGGTGTCACCGCTGCCACCGCCGGCCTCACCTACTCCGGCGAGTCGGGCGGCCTCAACGAGGCCACCTCGGACATCTTCGCCGCCGCCGTCGAGTTCTACGAGAACCTGCCGGCCGACGTCCCGGACTACCTGGTCGGCGAGAAGATCAACATCAACGGGAACGGCACCCCGCTGCGCTACATGGACAAGCCCTCCAAGGACGGCGCGTCCAGCGACTACTGGAGCTCCTCGCTGGGCGGCCTCGACGTCCACTACTCCTCGGGCCCGGCCAACCACCTCTTCTACCTGCTCTCCGAGGGCAGCGGGGCGAAGACCGTGAACGGGGTCGCCTACGACAGCCCCACCTACGACGGGCAGCCGGTGACCGGCATCGGCATCGACAACGCCCAACGCGTCTGGTACCGGGCCCTCACCACCTACATGACGTCGAGCACGAACTACGCGGGCGCCCGTACGGCCACGCTCCAGGCGGCGGCCGACCTCTTCGGCGCCTACAGCCCCACCTACCTCGCCGTGGCCGACGCGTGGGCGGCGATCAACGTGGGCAGCCGGATCGCACTGGGCGTCAACGTGGCGCCGATCGCGGACCAGATCAGCGGTGTCGGGCAGGCGGTGTCCCTCCAGACGGACGCGTACACCACCAACTCCGGTGCGGGCCTGACGTACACGGCGACCGGCCTGCCGGACGGGCTGACGATGAGTGACACGGGCCTGATCTCCGGCACCCCGACCACTCTCGGCACCAGCGACGTCAGCATCACGGTCACCGACGCCACCGGCGCGAGCAGCACAGTGAGCTTCTCCTGGGAGGTGGCCTACGTCTACGCCAGCTCCACCCGCGTCGACATCCCCGACAACAGCTCCGCGGTGGAGTCCCCGATCACCGTCACCGACCGCACCGGGAACGCCTCGGCGACCACCCAGGTCTACGTGAAGATCATCCACACCTACCGGGGTGACCTGACGGTCGACCTGGTCGGCCCCAACGGCACGGTCTACTCGCTCCTGAACCGCAGTGGCGGCTCGGCCGACAACGTCGACCAGACCTTCACCGTCGACGCCTCCGCGCAGCCTCTGACCGGCACCTGGAAGCTCCGCGTCCAGGACCACGCCGCGATCGACGTCGGCTACATCGACCAGTGGAGGCTCATCCCCTGATCCTCTCCCGCCCGCTCCGGAGCCGTCGTCCCGGGTCGCCCTCGCGGCCCGGGACGGCGGCTCCGCCCAGGTGCCGACAGCACCCGTTCGGCGTAACGTGTTCGAGGGAATGAACCGGTCGCGGGCCATGCGGTCCGATGTTGTCCGTCGGCCCGGTGGTCTTCGTGGCGTGCACCCGTATGAGTCAGGAGCGCATCGTGGGGACACCTGTTCGTCGGCGCGCACCGAGTGGGGCAAGTGCTTCGAATTCAGGTGGAGGCTCGTCGCGGAGTAGGAGTCCAAGCGGCGGCCTCGGCGCCGGTTTGGGCGCCACCTCTTG